>CANETM010000042.1 GCA_947441205.1 Bacteroidota bacterium
AAAAACAACTGCATCCAAATGCGTAGTTTTTGTTCTAAGCATTTGATACCTAAAATCAGGGGTAGTGTCAATTACTACACAGGTAGTATCAGATTCAATTTTAATACTTGTTCTTAAACGACTATCTCTTGGATCCTGAGAAGTACATACTTCACAATCGCACCCTATTAAGGGAACTCCAGTGCTTGTACCTGATCCTAAAATGGTGATATTTAACAATGTACTTTATTTAATAATTTATTGCAATCAGCCCTTTTCAAATCCAAGTACAATAAATATTTTAACTAAGCTTCGGTTAAAGAAAGCTTTTTAACCTCATCGTATAATTTTTGAGAATCATGCGTGAGTTTATCAAAATCAATTGATAATTGAGGTATTAATTCTAATAATGTATTTATACGTGCTTCTAAATTCAAAAATTTATTGAGTACTACTATTCTTTTAGTTTCTAATAAGCACCAACCGCTCTGAAAATTACCTCTTTCGTATCTTACAACGAACGCTGATTCACCTAAAATATCTTCTAACTTATTTAATGTAGTTTGAGTCAATTTCATAATTATGCATTGATTTATAGGGTAGTAAGTGGACATACAAATATAGTTTTTTAGCAAACTAAGCAGGAAAATAAGGCCTAGTAGTTATTCACATTTCGTACCTTTACCACCACTCATTTTATATGGCTTTTACACATCGAAAAATTATTAATGACCCCGTTCATGGATTTATAACCATTAACGATCCACTCATTTTTGAAATTATTAGTCATCCTTACTATCAAAGACTAAGAAGAATTCAACAAATGGCGCTTGCGCAATTGGTTTATCCAGGGGCAGTGCATACACGTTTGCATCACTCTTTGGGTGCATATCATTTAATGTGCATTGCTATAAATGAATTAAAAGACAAAGGAATTGAAATTACACCCGAGGAAGCTGTCGCAGTAAAAGCAGCAATTCTTTTACATGATATTGGACATGGGCCTTATTCACATGCATTAGAAAAAATACTCTTAAAAGGTATTAGTCATGAGTCACTTTCATTGGTGATTATGCAAAATCTAAACGAGCATGAAAATCCTATACTTAAAGGAAATTTATCATTAGCCATTCAAATATTTACCAATCAATATCCAAAAAAGTTTTTACACCAATTAATTAGTGGTCAATTGGATGTTGACAGGCTTGATTATTTATCAAGAGATAGTTTTTTTACAGGGGTAACTGAAGGCGTTGTTGGATATGAAAGGATTCTTAAAATGCTAATAGTGCGCGATAATGAACTAGTAGTTGAAGAAAAAGGAATTAATAGTGTAGAGAAATTTTTATTATCACGTCGTTTAATGTATTGGCAAGTTTATAGACACAAAACAGTTGTAGCTAGCGAAAACATGTTGGTTAAAATAATTGAACGAGCTCAATTATTATTTGAACAAAAAAATGAACAAGTTAAAACAGGTGCATTACTTGATAATTTTTTAAGCAACCCAAATATCAAAATTGAGGATCTATCCTTAAATGATTATTGTAATTTAGACGATACAGATATTATGCATGCCATCAAGAAATGGCAATACCATACCGACCCAGTATTATCTCTTTTATGTAAAGGACTATTAAACAGAAAATGCTTTAAATGTCAAATCCAATCCGAACCTATTGAAGACCAGCAATGGATTAACGCTTTAAATAAGACTAGGATTAAAAATGCATTAAATGAACAAGACCTAGCATTTTTGTGTTTTAAAGGAACAGTATCTAATACTTTGTACAAAAATGACAATGAAACCATTAAAATTTTGCTAAAATCCGGTGAAATTGCCAATATTTCAGCTATTCAAAACGCTTTAATCGTGGAAAGTCTTTCAGCCCCAGTGAAAAAATTTTACATTTGTTCACTTAACGAATAACCCCCCATACAAAAATTATAGAATGTTACAATTTAGTGCTCAACAGATTGCATTAATGATTCAAGGAAAAGTCGACGGTGACCAAGCTGTTGTCGTTTCTCAGTTTGGCAAAATTGAAGAAGCTACTGAAGGCCAAATTTCATTTTTAGCAAATCCGAAATATGAGGAGTTCTTATACTCAACTCATGCAAGCATTATCATTGTAAATGAAAACTATGTTTTAAAGTTCCCTATCAAAGCGACTTTAATTAGAGTGCCCGACGCTTATGCTGCGTTTGCTCAACTACTAACTAAATACCAAGAATTAAAAACACAAAACTTAAGAGGAATTCAATCCCCCTCTCATATTGCCGAAACAGCAAAACTGGGTGAAAATCACTTTGTAGCTGCATTTGCGCATATTGGTGAAAATGTTAGCATCGGAAATAACGTGAAAATTTTTCCTCATGTTGTCATAGGTGATAATGCAACTATTGGAAATGATGTTGTGTTGTATCCAGGCGTAATCATTTATGCGGATTGTATTTTAGGCAATCATATTACCATTCATGCTGGAGCCGTTATTGGTAGTGATGGTTTTGGCTTTGCTCCTTCTTCCGATGGACGCTATCAAAAGGTTCCTCAATTAGGGAATGTAATTATCGAAGATAATGTTGAAATTGGAGCCAATACAACCATTGACCGAGCAACCATTGGATCAACAGTAATCAGAAAGGGAGTTAAGTTAGATAACCTCATTCAAGTAGCCCATAATGTTGAAGTGGGTGAAAACACCGTAATTGCTGCTCAAACTGGATTAAGCGGAAGTACTAAGGTAGGTAAAGGTGTTATGATTGGAGGTCAGGTTGGAACAGCTGGGCATTTAAGCATTGCTGATGGAGTCAAAGTTGCAGGCCGAAGTGGTATAACTAAATCAATTTCACAAGCAAATAGCACCGTGACTGGTTATCCAGCAACGGACAACAACACTGCTTTAAGAGCCCAGGTTTACATGAAAAACCTGCCAAATTTGGAGAAAAGGGTCAAAGATCTCGAAATATTAGTTGCTCAACTATCCCAAAAAGGGTAAATGGACTTATTTTTGTTGGAAATCATCGCTTTAAGAAACTAAAGCACAAATAATACAAGTGTATGGATCAGCATTTTAATCCCGATAAACAGCACACTCTTTCCAAGAGCGTAAATATTAGTGGAACAGGATTACATACTGGCGTAATGGTAGAAATGAAATTGGTACCTGCTAATCCAGGATTTGGAATGCAATTTCAACGTATTGATTTACCCAACAAACCCATTATAAAGGCGGACTGTGATTTAGTAACCGATACCAGTAGAGGTACCACCTTACAAGTGGGTGATGCAAAGGTTAGTACGGTTGAACATATTTTAGCAGCATTAGTGGGTAGTGGTGTTGACAATGTATTAATTGAACTCAACGGGCCTGAAATTCCAATCATGGATGGCAGCTCTGCTCCATTTATAAAAATAATTGAAGAAGCAGGAGTATTGGAACAAGATGCAGCAAAAGCATGGTATAGTATTGATGAAAATATTTTTCACTACGATGAAGCTAAAAGAGTTGAAATGGTTGCTTTGCCAGCACTTGATTATCAAATTACAACCTTAATTGATTTTAATAGTCCTGTTTTAGGAACCCAACACGCTGCCCTAACTACAATCAAAGATTTTAAATCTGAGATTTCACCATGTAGAACATTTTGTTTTTTACATGAATTAGAAGCCTTGTTAGAGCATGATTTAATTAAAGGCGGCGATATTAATAACGCGATTGTTGTGGTGGACAAACCCGTTACTAGTGAAGAAATGGGTAGACTTGCAAAAGTTTTTAAACGTGAGAAAATTGAAGTTAAAAGTGAGGGTTATTTGAATAACTTAGAATTACGTTTTCCCAATGAACCTGCTAGACATAAATTATTAGACGTTATTGGTGACTTAGCTTTAAGTGGCTACCCTATTAAGGCGCGAATTATAGCAAATAGACCAGGCCATAGCAGCAATGTTGAATTTGCAAAAAAAATAAAACAGTACATCAAAAAAAATAAACATGTTAAAGACGTTCCTGTATTCAATCCTTCCATAACGCCAGTTTTTAATTTAGAACAGATTGAAAAAATATTACCACATCGATACCCATTCTTATTTATTGATAAAATAATTGAATTAACTGATACGGTTATTGTAGGCGTCAAAAATGTAACTTTTAATGAATGGTTTTTCCCAGGGCACTTTCCTGGAAATCCAGTTATGCCAGGTGTACTTCAAATTGAAGCATTAGCACAGACGGGGGGTATTTTGTGTATTAACGCAATGCCAGAAGGAAATTATGATACTTATTTTTTAAAAATTGATAACTGTAAATTTAAGCAAATGGTAAAACCAGGTGATACCATGCTTTTAAAAATGGAATTAACTGCTCCCATTCGAAGAGGAATTTGTGAAATGAGAGGCACCGTTTATGTTGGAGGAAAAGTAGCAACCGAAGCCAACTTAGTTGCGCAAGTTGTTAAGAGAGCTGAATAATCATTTAAAACAAAGCTATGACACATCCATTTACCTATATTGATCCAAATGCTAAAATTGCACCTAACGTAAAAATTGATCCATTCACTGTCATTCATAGTGAGGTGATCATTGGTGAAGGTACTTGGATTGGGAGTAATGTTACCATTATGAATGGTACCATAATTGGGAAAAATTGCAGAATTTTTCCGGGTGCTGTTATTGGTGCTGAACCCCAGGACTTAAAATTTAATGGAGAAAAAACCTCGGTTGAAATTGGTGATGGAACAACGATAAGAGAATTTGTAACTATTAACAGAGGTACCACAGACCGTTGGATTACAAAAGTGGGTAATAATTGCTTGATCATGGCTTACAGTCATATTGCACATGATTGTCTCATTGGCAATAATTGTATTTTAAGTAATAGTGTTCAAGTAGCTGGTCATGTTACTTTAGGTGACTATGCATGGATTGCTGGCGTGAGTGCGGTGCATCAATTTGTAAACATTGGTCAACACGCATACATAGCTGGTGGTAGTTTAGTAAGTAAAGACGTCCCACCTTATATTAAAGCGGTCCGCAATCCTTTAAGTTATGGTGGCGTAAATAGTGTAGGATTAAAGAGAAGAGGATTTGATTTAGAAAAAATCAATCACATATTAGACATATACCGTTATATATTTAATAAAGGTATGAATACCACGCAGGCATTAGAATTTATTGAAGAAGAATTGCCTGCAACAGACGAACGTGATGAAATAGTAACTTTTATAAGAGACAGTGGTCGTGGTATTATCAAAAAATTTGGAAAAGGTGCAGTTGACGAAGATTAATAATGTTACAAATAAGCTTACATAACGCTGCAAAAAGATATAATAAGGACTGGATTTTTAAAGACCTTAATTATACTTTTGAAATGGGCAAACATTATGCACTCATAGGCAATAATGGTTCAGGGAAAAGCACTTTATTGCAAATTATTGCAGGTTACATTAATTTATCAAAAGGAAGCATTACTTGGGATCAACATGATACCCAAAATATTTATAAGCAAATAAGTTTAGCAGCTCCCTATTTAGAATTAATTGAAGAGTTTACCACCATTGAGCAATTTGAATTTCATGAACAATTCAAGCCATTTAGAAAGGACCTTACTGTCAATCAAATGATTGAAATGATTGGATTGAAAAACGCCACCCATAAACAAATTCGATATTTTAGTAGTGGTATGAAACAAAGACTAAAATTAGCTTTAGCTATTTTTTCAGAAGCGCCTATTTTATTACTTGACGAACCTTGTAGTAATTTAGACAAGGAAGGCTATGCTTTATATCATTCACTTATCAAACAATATGCACTTCACAAACTTATTATTGTTGGAAGTAATGATGCCTTGGAATATGATTATTGCAATGAATGTGTAAACTTACTTGACTATAAAGTTGTTGGCAATAACAGTTAAATTAAAACACTTAAGATTTTTATTTTAGCTTCTACTTGTTAATAATAAATTCAAATCTGTAAATTTAAGTTGAAACTTTTCACTGATATAAAAATCAGTAAGTGCCCCTTTGTATAAATAAATACCTTCTCTCAAATGTATTTGCTGCCAAATAATTTCAGATAATCCTCCCATATCTCCAATTTGAATTAACAAGGGCATCAATACATTACTAATGGCTTGACTTGCTGTTCGTGCAAAGCCACTTGGAATATTGGGTACACCGTAATGAAGAATATTATGTTTTATAATAATTGGGTTTTCATGATTGGTTAATTCACTTGTTTCAAAACAGCCGCCTCTATCAATAGCAACATCAATGATAATACTACCAGGTCGCATTGCCGCAACCATTTCCTCGGTAACAACAATGGGAGCTCGTCCGAATTCATTTCTCAAAGCACCTACAGCAACCTCGCAGGTTTTTAATTGCTTAGCTAAAATTTTAGGTTCCAAAACACTTGTCCAAACTCTTTGTCCTAAATTATTTTGTAGTCTTTGTAACCTTGAAACATTATTATCAAAAACTTTCACACTTGCACCTAATGCCAAGGCATTTCTAGTTGCAAATTCGCCAATAATATCAGCACCAATAATCACTACTTTGGTCGGAGGTACGCCACTAATACCACCTAATAAAATACCTTTTCCCTGATTAAAATTACTCAAATATTGCCCAGCTATTAACATCACAGCACTTCCAGCAATTTCACCCATACTTCTTAATATAGGATAGTTTTGATTTTCATCTTTAATATTTTCAATAGCTAATGCCGTAATTTTTTTAGCCATTAATTTTTCTATCAAATCTTTTTTTAGTGCCGACAAATGCAAAGGAGAAATGATAGTTTGATGCATTTGCAAAAAAGGCAAATCAGCTTCAACGGGTGGTGCTGTTTTTACCAAAATAGGGCATTTATAAACTTCTTCCTTTTCAAAAACAATCCTAGCGCCTGCTTCAGCATAATCATGGTCACTATATCTGCTACCCTCACCCGCGCCTGACTCCACCATTACCTCATGTCCATTTGCCACCAATACACCAACTGCTTCTGGTATCAATCCAATTCTATTTTCCTGAAAAGCTATTTCTTTTGGAATACCAATTAATAAAGGTTTGGAGCGATGTGGAATATCTAGCACTTCCTCCTGGGTCTCATAGGAAAACGAAGGGTGAATTTGTGGCTTGATGGCACTCATAATGAAAATTTTTATGAAGTTAGAATAATCCTTCTATGTTCAGGATCTAATATTTCAATTTTAATTTTTAAAGTGCCCTCTGGCAACAAGGCTTCTGCCTTTTCTGGCCATTCAATAAAACAAATATCTGCTTCATCCATTGCTGCTTCCACACCTGTTCTAATGGCTTCTGCTTCGTCCTCAAGTCTATACCAATCCATATGATATATTTTTTTGCCATTAGCATAATGCTCATTCATGATGGAAAATGTAGGACTAGCAACCGTTTCTTCTACACCCATATGCTTACAAATTCGGGCAATTAAAGTGGTTTTTCCAGCTCCCATGGGCGCATAAAATGCCCAAATATACTTATTAGCATTATTTTTAATAAGACTAGCAACAACTTCGTCTATTTGATCCAATGTATATTCCATTTCCATACACCAAATATAAGTCAAGTATCAGAAAGCTAAAAAATTGAAATATTAAAAGGGTCGTACCTTTGTAGGGTAAAATTGTTTACGACGAATCTCGAAATGTAGTGATATGGAACATATACAATTAAAAGTTGACGGAATGAGTTGCACTAACTGTGCGCTGTCCATACATAAATATTTAGAAAATCAAGGTGTAGTAGAACCTAAAGTGAGTTTCATGGAAGGGGAAGTACAATTTGATTTACCAGCGGAATTAAAAAAAGAAAAACTGGTAAAAGGAATTTCTAACCTAGGATATAAAGTGCGCGGACAAGAAGAAGCTGCGCCAACAAAAAAATGGTTGGATAATAATAAAGATCGCGCATTATTTTGTTTAGTTTTCACCATTCCACTTGTAGCACATATGATACCTGGCTTTCATAAAATACCAGGTATGCACGTATTCATGAATCCATTTGTACAATTAGGAATGACCATTCCTGTATTTATAGTGGGTATGGGTTATTTTGGTAAAAGTGCATGGAACAGTGTATTCAATGGGATTCCTAATATGAATGTTTTAGTCAGTATTGGTGCCATTGCCTCATTCGGTTATAGTATATATGGAACAATCATTGGCAAAGGAATGGAGTTTGCTTATTACGAAACGACTGCCACTATTTTAACATTGGTATTTTTTGGTAATTATTTGGAAGACGCCTCTATTGAATCAACACAGCGTGCTTTGAAAGACTTAGTCAAAGCACAAAAAGTAATGGCTAACATGATTGTGTTTGATGAAAACCACAAAGAAATATTATTTAATGTTGAGAGTGATACCTTAAAAGTGGGTGATTTAGTTTTAATAAATTCAGGTGAAACCATTCCAATGGATTGCAAGGTTTTATGGGGTGAAGCTAATGTAAATGAGTCCATTGTAACGGGTGAAAGTGTGCCCGTATTTAGAAAAATGAATGATATTTTATTAGGAGGAAGTACCATTGAAAACGGAACATTAAAAGCTTATATCACTGCAGTTGGAAATGACACAGTGCTTGCTAACATTTTAAAAATGGTAAAAGCAGCACAAGGCGAAAAACCACCTGTACAAATATTAGCAGATAAAATTTCAGCCATATTTGTTCCGTTGGTATTGGGTATTGCTTTATTGACTTTATTAGGAAACTACTTTTTTGCACACAACGCAACTGGTGATGCAATTGGTTTTGGAGAAAGTATGTTAAGAGCCATCGCGGTATTAGTTATTTCCTGTCCATGTGCTATGGGACTTGCAACGCCAGCGGCTATTGCAGTTGGATTAGGTAGAGGAGCAAGAAATGGTGTTATTTTTAAAAATGCTAAAAGCTTAGAAACTTTCAAGGATATTAAACAAGTGGTATTTGATAAAACAGGAACATTAACAACAGGACATTTTGAAATTGCTAAATTTAAAATAACGGATACCAATCATTCAAATGGTGCTAATGCTTTGAGCGAACAAGATTTTAAAGCATTGGTTTACGCTTTAGAAAGATATTCAAATCACCCGATTGCAAAATGTATTAGTGGGTCTTGGAAAACAACTAGTGCCTATAACTGGGCAAAAATTGAGGAGGTTAAAGGCATGGGTATTTTTGCTAAGGATAAGGAAGGAAATGAATATTGGTCAGGCTCCTTTAAAACACTAAAAGACCAAAATGCAGAAGATGGCCATAATGTTTATATTCAAAAAAATGGAGAGTTGATTGGATGGGTAGATGTTACTGATCAAATAAGACCTGAAGCTAAAGAAGTAATTGATACCCTTCATAAGCAAGGTATTCATACTATTTTATTAAGTGGTGATAGAAAAGAAAAATGTGAGGCAGTTGGAAAAGCATTGGGAATTCAAGAAATTATAAGTCAACAAAGCCCTGCCGATAAATTAGAAAAATTAGCATCCCTTACTTCAATAGCACCTACCGCAATGGTGGGAGATGGTATAAATGATGCACCTGCTTTAGCAAAAGCAACTATTGGTATTTCTCTTAGTAATGCATCCCATATAGCCATACAAAGTGCACAAGTTATTTTAATGAACCAAGGTTTGAAAAATTTACCCATGTCATTAGGACTTGGACGACGCACTTATGAAACCATTAAAGAAAACTTAGCTTGGGCATTTTCCTATAATATTGTTGCGATTCCAGTTGCTGCCTTAGGTTTTTTAGGCACTTGGGGGCCAACTTACGGTGCCTTAATCATGGGATTAAGTGATGTAGTGCTTGCACTCAATTCACTAAGATTATTTAAAAAGAAATTAGTGTAATTAATAGTTGAAATCAGCGCAATCCATATTAAATAAATATTGGGGCTATGAAAATTTTAGGCCGCAGCAATTAAATATTATTAATGCTGTACTTGAAAAAAAAGACACCCTTGCCTTACTTCCAACGGGTGCAGGAAAGTCATTATGTTTTCAAATCCCTACCCTATGTGAAGACGGCATTTGCTTAGTCATTAGTCCACTTATAGCACTCATGCAGGATCAAGTAAATGATTTGCAATCAAAAAACATTTCCGCAATTGCATTAGGTGGACAATTAAGTGAGGAAGCTCAAGCCGAAGTCATGGCGGCTGCGATACGCGGGAAATATAAATTTATTTATTGTTCCCCTGAAAAGTTAGCTCAAAAACAATTTCAAGACGCTCTTAGGCAAATTAAAATAACATTATTTGCAATTGACGAAGCACATTGTATTTCACAATGGGGCCATGACTTTCGTCCTCAGTACAGAAAATTGAATGTACTTAAACAGCTTTTTCCAACTGTACCCATTTTAGCTATGACAGCTTCTGCTATCCCCGT
>CANETM010000043.1 GCA_947441205.1 Bacteroidota bacterium
AGAGGGCAAGCAAGTATTATTATATACAACGAATCCTGTTCAACAAGATGCGTTTATACAAGCTGCAGTTGGCAAGGGCTATAAAGTGGTTAAATTAGAAACCATGGTGGATGCAGCATTTATAAATAATGTAGAAATGAAATGGGAAGGTATACAGTTCGTAAGAGTGGATGCCGACGTTGTTGACAACTTAATTGATAAACAAGAAAATGTTGATTCTGTATTAACGAAAGAGGAAGTTGAACAAGCAAAACAATTATTTGAATTCCAGGTCCCTAATATTACCTTGACAGTTGAGGTTAAAGGTTTAAGTGCCGATGTTGCACCAGTAGTTGCGACACGCCCTGAGTTTATGAGAAGAATGAAGGATATGGCTAGCATGGGTGGAGGTGGAATGACTGCATTTTATGCACAAATGCCAGATGAAGTTCATTTGACCATTAACGGAAATCACCCAATTTATCAGGCACTTTTAAAAGAAGCGGATACGGATAAGCAACAAAAACAAGCTAGAAATTTAGCAGACTTGGCATTGCTATCTCAAGGTTTATTAACCGGTTCTGAGTTGACTAATTTTATTAATCGAAGTGTTGATTTGTTAAAATAAAAAAAAGGCGATCTTAATAGGTCGCCTTTTTTATTTCAGATGGTTTGATGTCCATTACCTGCATTTGAACTGATTGTGTTCCTTGCCATTCATTTAATTGCAATTGGAATACGATATCAAATGGTTTGCCAGACTTGACAATTTTAATTTGTTCGGGCATATTATAGCCAATGCCACGAACGCTATTTTTACCTTGGGTTACATTAAAGCTAATATGTAAATCCTTAACTAGTTTTGAGTAACCTGTATCCATTACCCCTTTTGCTATAAATAATGGACGCATATTTTCAGGGCCAAAAGGCTCCATTTGCGAAATGATTTGATAAAACTGCAAACTAATATCATCTAATGGAAGCTCGGCATTAATGGTTATTTCAGGAGTTAATTGTGATTCAGTAATGCGTTGTGCAACAGCTTCTTCAAATGCAATTTTAAATCCATCTAACGCATTAACGTCCATTGTCATTCCCGCTGCTGCAAAATGTCCTCCATAGCCCAGTAGGTGTGCGCGACATGCATGTAATGCTTCATATAAATTAAAACCATTTACACTTCTTGCACTTCCTGTAATAACATCTCCACTTTGCGTTAATACAATTGTTGGTTTGTAATATTTTTCAATTAATCGGCTTGCAACAATTCCCACAACTCCTTTATGCCAATCTGATTTAAAAACAACAGAAGATTTTTTAGTACTATGAAGGGGGTCGTTTTCTATTTGTGCCAATGCTTCTTCTGTGATATTAGTGTCTGCTTCACGACGGTCTAAATTATCCTGCTGTAAAATTGCGCCAAAGGCTAAGGCTTTTTCGTAATCCTGTTCAATAAATAATTGTACTGCTTTTTTTGCATCATCCATTCGGCCAGCCGCATTAATGCGAGGCGCCACCGCAAAAACTAAGTTGGTTATTCGCATCACTCCACTTTGCTTTGCTAACTCCATTAAAGCTTTTAGTCCGGGAGATGGGTTTTCATTTACTTTTTGAACGCCAAAAAAGGCAAGGGTTCTATTTTCATCGGTAATTGGCACAATATCAGCTGCAATTGCGGTTGCTACTAAGTCTAAGTATTGCAAATAAGTGTCAGCAGGTAAATTATATGTATTTGCAAGTGCTGTAATTAACTTAAATACTACACCACATCCGCAAAGTTCTTTGTATGGATAATTACAGTCAATTTGTTTTGCATTTAAAATGGCGATAGCAGGTGGTAAAATATCATCAGGTAAATGGTGATCACAAATAATAAAATCCATACCTAATTCCTTAGCATAAGTTATTAGTTCAGTTGATTTGATACCACAATCGACTGAAATAATTAAGTCAAAGTTATTTTCCTTTGCAAAGTCAATTCCAATTTTCGAAATGCCATATCCTTCCTTATAACGGTGAGGTATATAATAGTCAACATGCTGAGTTAAATTAAGTAAAAATTGGTATAGGGTAGCAACTGAAGTAGTACCGTCAACATCATAATCACCGAATACTAAAATTTTTTGGTTTTGATTTACAGCCGTTTTAATTCGATCAACTGCCTTTTGCATGTCTTTCATAAGCCAAGGATCATGTAAATGATCTAAACTTGGTCTGAAAAACAATTTAGCTTCTTCAAAACTACTAATACCTCTTTGTACAAGTAATTCACAAAGTATTGGGTGTATTTTTAATCCCGCTTGGAGAGACTGCACCGTTGTGCTATTTGCTGATATGAGGTTCCATCGTTTTTCCATTAGTAGGAGCGGTCGGTTGTGTAAAGAACAAGTTCTTCCAAGGCCGCTCTTGATGGACTCTCAGGGAAAGAGTGTAATATTTCAATTGCCTTATCTCGGTATTCATTCATTTTTTCAGTAGCATAAGTTATCCCGCCATATTGAATCACATTGTCAATTACAAATTTGACTTTGTGTTTATCATTGTTATTATTTTTTACAATATAAATGATTTCATTCTTCAATTTGGAATCGACTTTCTGCAATATGTGTATAAGTGGTAAAGTCAATTTTTTTTCTTTGATATCATTGCCGGTTGGTTTGCCAATAGCTATATCACCATAATCAAATAAATCGTCCTTGATTTGAAATGCCATGCCGACCATTTCTCCAAATAATTTCATTTTGTGGATTATTGTTTCGTCGGTCGTTACCGAAGAAGCACCTGCAGCACAACTGGATGATAATAAGCTTGCCGTTTTCCCATTTATGATTTCATAATAAATTGATTCATCAAAGTTCAAGTTTCTTGTTTTTTCGATTTGCAGTAATTCGCCCTCACTCATTTTTTTTACTGCAGTCGATAAAATCGTTAAAATTTCAAAGTCCTTATTTTCCAATGAAAGTAATAAACCTTTTGATAAAAGGTAGTCGCCAACCAACACGGCTATTTTATTTTTCCATAAAGCATTTATGGAAAACATGCCTCTTCGTTCAAGCGCATCGTCGACTACATCGTCATGTACAAGTGTTGCAGTATGTAATAATTCAACTAGACTAGCTGCGCGATAGGAGGCATCATTAATTTCTCCATGAAGTTTTGCAGACAGCAATACAAACATAGGGCGCATTTGTTTCCCTTTTCTTTTTACAATGTATTGCATGATTCGATCAAGAAGCGACACCCTGCTTTTAACGGCTTCTTTGAAATGGTCTTCAAATAATGCTAGTTCTTTCCCAATAACTTCTTTTGCAAGTTTCATTTGACCTATGGTTTAAATTTAGTTATTGAGCATATTAAAGTGTAAGGCTCCGAAATTTTGCAAAGACGAAAGTTTTAAATCTGCGGCTCCCCAATGTTCTAGTTTTGAATGTTCTGCAGAAGGAACTACGACACAGGTCATTCTTGCAGCCTTGGCTGCAATGAGTCCATAAAATGAGTCTTCAAAACAAATACATGACAAGGGATTGGTGTGCATTGCAGATGCGCAATCTAAATATACTTGTGGGTGAGGCTTTGCATAAGTTAAATGTTGTGCCGAACAACTTGCATGAATGTAACTTCTAATCCCCAATTTATCTTTTACCCATTCAATTAGTTCGATGGGTGATGAAGTTGCCAAACCAATTTTAAATTCTTTTTTCAGAAAAAATTCAAAAATATGTTCAACACCTGGCATCAAGGTAGCATCTGTATCAATAAGAGATAATGCTAATTGAATTATTTTTTTTTCAGCAATTTCATTTTGACTTGCTGGAACATTAAATTGATGCAACCAGTAGGCAACAAATTCTTTTGATCTAAGCCCAGTGGTAATCGCATATTGTTGTTCCGTTAAAGTGATGCCATATTGTCTAAAAATTTCAGTGGCAGCCTTATTCCACAATGGCTCACTGTTAATTAATAAACCATCAATATCAAATATTACGGCTGACTTTTTCATTGCTTAAAGATACAATATTTGTAGTATCTTACACGCCTAACAATTTACATACTAATGTCAATTATAGAACGATTAAAACAAATTCGAATTTTTCGCTCACTTATATATGGTATTGTTGGACTATTCACTTATCCAGGCCTTGCGCTATTTAACAAAGTGGAAATTGAAGGGAGTGAAATTTTGGAGAATTTACCTAAAAAGAATGTTTTATTTGTGAGCAATCACCAAACTTATTTTGGGGATGTAATTGCTTTTGTACATATTTTTTGTGCAGTAAAATGGCATAAGTATAATAGACTTGGAATACCTTATTATTTATTGAATCCTTTTACAAATGTATATTTTGTTGCTGCGGAAGAAACTATGAATAGCAACTGGCTTTCACGATTATTTAAATTGGGAGGTGCGCTAACGGTTAAAAGAACATGGAGGGCAGAAGGGCAGGATGTAAAAAGGGACAGAGACGAAGTGGATACTCAAAAAATCGACCAAGCACTATCAAAAAGTTGGGTCATTACATTTCCTCAAGGAACCACAAAGCCTTTTGCGCCAGGTCGCAAAGGAACCGCTCATATCATAAAAAATAACAAACCTATTGTTATTCCAGTAGTCATCAATGGTTTTTGGAGGGCATTTACTAAAAAAGGGCTTACGTTTAAAAAAGTGGGGACGCCTTTAACCATTCGATTTAAAGCACCTTTGGAAATAAATTACGATGGCACTGTTGAAGATATTTTAGATCAGGTAATGGATGCTATTGAGCAAAGTAAGGCGTATATGTTAAAAGGGAAGCACCACGAATTGAAAGATGCTAATTAATTAATGCTTTTCAATTTCGATTAGTCTTGCGTAAAAAAAGCCTTTAACTCGGGTGCATCATCTGGCTTCATTTTTCCAGAAAGTATTAATCTCATTTGTCTTCTTCTTAATGCGCCTTCATAATATTTTATCTCCTCGTCGGATTCAGGAATTACTGCAGGAACTTGTTTTGTTCTCTTGTTTTCATCTAATGCCACAAAAGTAAAAAAAGCCTCATTGCTCAATACCCTAGTTTGCGTAATCATATTTTGATTCCAAACTTTTAGATGAACTTCCATAGAGGTATTAAAAGCACGGGTAACAATTGCTTCGATACAAATGACATTACCTAGTTTAATGGGCGTTTTAAAACTTAAATTATCAACAGATGCAGTCATTGCTGCTGAATTACAATGTTTGGATGCTGCTAAATAAGCGGCAATATCCATCCAATACATAAGTTTACCTCCCATTAAATCCCCAAAAGTGTTAGTATCATTTGGCAAAACCAATTCATTCATGGTGATATAAGAGTCAATTGCTTTTCTGGGTTCCATAACTTGTATTTATAAAACAAAGATACAAATACTTACACTACGTAGTGTTCAAGTTTTGAAAGATAGCTTTGGTCAACTTCAGCGCCTATTCCTAGTTGATCACCAATGCTTAAATGCATGCCATTAAATTGAACTCCACCAATAATAGGATCTTCCAAGTGGCCCAACAAACAGGTGTCCATGTCATAAAATTTGATATTATTTTTTGCCATTGCAAAATGCATTTTAGCGCTTAATGCCAGCCTACTTTCAAGCATACCACCCATCATACATCCAATATTATGCTCACTAGCTATGTCATGAATTTTGATGGCTTCATGTATACCACCGCTTTTTGAAAATTTGATATTTATTAAATGACATGCTTTGTTTGCAATAAGTTTTCTTGCATCATGATGTGTAAAAACCGATTCGTCTGCCATAATTGGAATGGGGGATGCTGCACAAAGAGCTGGCAAATAATCATCATAATATTTATGCATGGGTTGTTCGCAAAATTCAATATCAAATGGTGCCAAATTTTGCAAAACTGTCAAGGCGTCTTCCTTAGACCAACCTTGATTGGCATCTATCCTAATTTTAATTTGACCCCCTATGGCGTTTCTAATTTGCTTAATTCTTTCTACATCATCAATAGGGTTCTTCCCTAATTTAACTTTAATTACAGTCACTCCTTTTTGCTTAAATTCAATCGCTTGGTTTGCCATATTTTCAGGAGTATCAATGCCAATTGTCAAGTCAGATTCGATGGCTTTTTGACTACCTCCTAAAAATGCATATAGTGGTTGGTTGGCAGCTTTTGCTGCAATATCGTATAAGGCGATATCAAATGCACTTTTTATGGTATAGTTACCTGCAATAATATTATCTAATTCCTTTAATCTAAGGGCTATTTCTAATGGGTTTTTGCCAACCCAAAAGGCTGCAAAGTCTTTCGCGTAGTGGTAACAGCTAGTTTGGGTTTCACCAACAATCATCGGAAAAGCAGAACATTCACCATATCCAATAATTCCTTCGTTAGTATGAATTTTGATTAAAATATTTTGCGCGTACTCCATGGTTCCAGTTGCAATCGTAAAAGGAATCATGGGGATTTTAAATTTGTAAATCTCGGTCTTAATTATTTTCATGCTAATCAATTATTTATGTATCGTAATTTAAAGGTAATAATTCTTTGCTATTCCCTTTTTGAACCCGATATTTGCCATACGAACCAATGTTAGTATGAGCCTATCTTTTGAAAACACCCATAATGCTTTTGCATATAAGAGTACTGCAGATTTAAAAAAAGCAAAATTTTTAATTAGCATTATTCAAAGTCCAATCATGGTCGCATTGGCAACTAAGTTAACGCCTATTTTCATAAAATTAGGATTGCCAATTAATGGTATATTAAGAACTACAGTATTTAAACAATTTGTTGGCGGTGAAACATTAGAAGAATCAGCAAGGACGAGTAAACTTTTAGGTTCTTATGGAGTAGAAGTAATTTTAGATTATGGCATAGAGGCGAAAGAAGGAGAAGAAAACTTTGATAATGTTACTGAACATATTATTGAGGAAATTGATTTTGCAGCCACACAACAAAATATTCCTTTTGTGAGTGTTAAAATAACCGGTATCGCAAGCCATAAACTTTTGGAAAATTTAAACGAAGCGCCCCGATTACGAAGTGGTGTTCATGATAGCGAGTCCGATGATGCAGCATGGCAAAGGGTTAGAGAGCGTATGTTTGTAATTTGTGATGTTGCTCAAGAAAAAGGTATTGGTATTTTACTAGATGCAGAAGAATCATGGATACAGGATCCAATAGATAGATTAGCAATTGAATTAATGTCAATTTATAATAAAGAAAAGGCAGTTGTTTATAATACCTATCAATTATATAGAAGTGATCGATTACATTTTTTGCAACTTTCGCATAGGATTGCAAAAGATAAAAACTTTTTGTTAGGAGCTAAGTTGGTAAGAGGAGCCTATATGGAAAAAGAAAGAGCGCGCGCTCAAAAAAATGGCTATCCTTCACCTATTCAAATTGACAAGGAATCGACCGACAAGGATTTTGATGCTGCGGCTTTATATTGCATTGAAAATAAAGAAACTATTTCCTTATTATTGGCAACCCATAATGAAAAAAGTAATTTAAAAATTACAAATGAAATGGAGCAATTGGGGATTGCAAATAATAGTAGTCAAATTCATTTTTCTCAACTATATGGAATGGGCGATCATATCACTTTTAACATGGCATCAAAGGGTTACAAGGTAAGCAAATATCTTCCCTATGGTCCAATTAGCGAAGTCATTCCCTATTTATTGCGTCGTGCCGAGGAAAATAGTAGTGTAAATGGCCAAACCAATAATGAACTTTTATTGCTTAAAAAGGAACTTAAGCGCAGGAAGGCAAACTAGTTGCTAAATTTATATTTTCACAGCTTCTCCCCATACATTTAAAAAAATTATTAGTTCAGCATCAATGGTTGTAAATTGCAGCATGCAACCATATTTGAAATTATTAGAACATATCCTTGAAAACGGTACTCAAAAAACAGACCGTACAGGAACTGGAACAAAAAGCTGTTTTGGATATCAAATGCGCTTTAATTTATCCGAGGGGTTCCCATTGGTCACCACTAAAAAAGTACATTTAAAAAGTATTATTTATGAATTACTTTGGTTTCTGAAAGGGGATACCAATATAAAATATCTGTCTGATAATGGTGTTCGTATTTGGGATGAGTGGGCAGATGCAAATGGCGACTTGGGCCCCGTTTATGGTAAACAATGGAGAAGTTGGGAAGGTGCTAATGGAGTAGTTGTTGATCAAATATCAGAACTTATTGACCAGATTAAAAAGACACCAGATAGCAGAAGACTAATTGTAAGTGCATGGAACGTGGGCGATTTAAAACAAATGGCCCTAATGCCTTGTCATAATATGTTTCAGTTTTATGTAGCTGACGGAAAATTAAGCTGTCAACTATATCAACGCAGCGCCGATGTTTTTTTAGGTGTGCCTTTTAATATCGCTTCCTACGCATTGTTGACAATGATGATTGCGCAAGTCTGTGATTTGGAGTATGGTGATTTCGTGCACAGTTTTGGCGATGTGCATTTATATAATAATCATTTTGATCAAGCTAAATTGCAATTAAGCCGTACGCCATTTAAGTTACCTACAATGAAAATCAATCCTGAGGTTAAAGATATATTCGCATTTAAATTTGAAGATTTCACCCTTGAAAATTATGAATGTCACCCGGGAATTAAGGCCCCTGTTGCGGTTTAACTATTAAATTAAAAGCATGAATATTACGCTCGTGGTTGCTGCTTCTGAAAACAATGCTATTGGTAAAGACAATAAGTTATTATGGCATTTACCTAAGGACATGCGATTTTTTAAAAATACTACATGGGCCATGACTGTTTTAATGGGGCGCAAAACATTTGAATCAATGGGTAGTAAGCTACTGCCTGGAAGAATGAATATTATATTATCAAATCAATCCGGGTTAAACATTGATGGAGCTCATGTCGTTAATAGTTTAGCTGCAGGGATCGAACTAGCTGATAAAAATAACTACAATGAGTTAATGGTCATTGGCGGTGGGCAGATTTACGATTTAGCCTTACCAATGGCGAATAAAATTTGGTTTACAAGAGTGCATACACATATTGAAGGAGATACCTATTTCCCAGCATTAGATAAAACATGGAATTTGTCAAGTGTTGAGTCGCATCAGGCGGACGAAAAGCATTTGTTTAGTTTTGATTTTGAATGTTGGCAAAGAAATTAGTTATGTATTCTTCATTTCATTTAATTATAAAGTATGTTAAGTATTTATGGATGTCATCAAATGGCAAGGGCCATGGCGTTCATTCTCCATTTGTATATAGTTTTATTAAAGAAGTATTAAATAAGCAGGCTGCTAATCATAAACTAGATGCAATTGAACTTTATAGAAAAGAATTATTACAAAATAGTGAAAAGGTAAATGTTTGGGATAGAGGAGCAGGATCAAGACAATCGGCTGAAAACATGCGATCCGTTCAACAAATTGCAAAAGTTGCATTGAAGCCTCGAAAATATAGTTTGTTACTTCACAAAATTGTTTCCTTTTATAAGCCTACTGAAATTTTGGAAATGGGAACCTCGCTTGGGATCACAACCTGTTATTTAGCTGCAGCCAACGCAAATACAAAAGTGGTTACTATGGAAGGTGCTCCAAGTGTTGCCACTATTGCACAAAATACATTTTCTAAACTAGGTTATGCAAATGTTGAAATTGTAGAAGGTGATTTTGATGAAACACTTCCGTCCTATTTAAAATCTATTGATCAACTCGGCATTGCCTATGTTGATGGAAATCATAGATACGAACCTACCATGAATTATTTCAAGCAGTTACTGGAAAAGGCAAATGATCATTCAATTTTAATATTTGATGATATTCATTGGAGTGAAGAAATGGAAAAAGCATGGGAAGAAATTAAACAAAATGGGCATGTTACTTTGACGATTGATTTATTTTTCATTGGACTGGTTTTTGTTAGACAAGCACAAAAAGAAAAAGAACATTTTATAATTCGCTATTAAAAAATATCATTTGTTACCTGAATCATTTATAAAATCATTAGCAGGTTTGCCTGGCTTTGACAGACAAAGTTTTGAACAGGTTCACGAAATTCAGGAGCAAGTAACATCGGTAAGAATTAACTCAGCCAAGCCATTTGAATTGAATGAACATACTTTTTTAAAGAGTGCACAACCCATACCCTGGTGTAAGGAAGGTAGTTACT
>CANETM010000044.1 GCA_947441205.1 Bacteroidota bacterium
AATAAATGAAAAATACGAATTCATTACACAGTCGCCTCATTTGTTGATAGGTAGTAGTAGAAAAATTGATGACAAACGTTATTTTGAATACTTCATTACCCCTTCTGAAATTAACGCGATTCAAAGGGTAATTGCCAAAAATTAATTGCCAAAAACTAAGCGCTTCTCAATTGTCATAATTATGTCAAATTATGGTCTATTTTGTATAATTATATTGCTTCGTATTCAATTCCTTAATTAGGAGTATTGACCTTTGCGGTCGAATGAAAAAAGTAGTACTTTTTAGTCTGTTAATTTCCCCTTTGGTTTTGTTTTCACAAATTTCTTTTGTGAAAGATACCATGCAAATGCAAGGTGACAGTGTCGTGATCACGGCAAATAGAACTGAGCGAAAGCTAGGGAACATTACGGTGCCAGTAACTATCATTAATGCAAAGCAATTACAACAAACAGGATCTCTTCGTTTAACCGATATTTTAAAAGAGCAGCCTGGACTTACCATATCAAGTGGTTTTGGTGCAGGCGTGCAATTGCAAGGTTTAAATCCAGATTACACCATTATTCTTATCAATGGCGAACCATTGGTGGGTCGAACTGCAGGTGTATTAGATTTAAATAGAATTGCTTTAGGGAACATTAAAAAAATAGAAATAGTAAAGGGCCCATCTTCAAGTTTATATGGAAGTGAAGCAATGGCGGGTGTTATCAATATTATCACCGATGCTAGTACAACCATTCCACTTCAAGCTTCCTTGCGTTATGGAACTTATCAAACAGTGGATGCTGGAATTAATAATGCTTTTTCAACTAAGCATGTTTTTTACCAAGGGTTTTATAATTATTTTAATACCAATGGGTATAGTATCAGACCCAATAGCACTAGCAGGGTAACGACACCCATTACTAGGTTTACTTTGAACCAACAATTAAAAGTAAACTTAACTGAAAATACTAATTTGTCATTTGGACTTAGGTTAACGGATGAAAAAATTAAAAATAACATTTCAGTTAACAATGGGGGCGCTACCATTAATTCAAATGGGAAGGAAAATAATTCAGATCAAAATATCAACCTTACCCTAAATCATCGTTTTTCAAATGCTTTAAAAACTAGTTTCAGAGGTTATTTTACCGAGTATAATGCAAGACAAGATTTAGTTACCCTTTCGGGCGATCCTTATTATGATTTATTAAATCATTCTTTTCAACGAATTGAAAATCAAACAGACTGGAATTTCAATAAAAAATTGAACATACTTTTCGGTGCAGGTGCAGTATGGGAAGGTGTTAAGAGTAGTAGATATGATAGTGAAAATGTTAGAAAGAAAAATTCAATCCAATACGGATTTACCCAATTAGAGTGGACACCCAATGATAAATTAATTTTAATTGGTGGTGTTAGATTCGATAAAAATGAAACGTATGCATCTGCGTTTAGTCCAAAAATGTCAGCATTGTACAAAATCAATTCAAAGCATAAAATTAAATTAAGTATTGGCCAAGGTTTTAAAGCGCCTGACTTTAGACAAATATATTTAGACTTCACCAATGCTGCAGCAGGAAGCTATAGTGTATTTGGAACAGCTCAAGCACAGCAAGTGATTAGTACCTTGATGACTTTGGGGCAAATTGGTGTCTTATATGATAACTATTATCAATTAAAATCGTTGAAACCCGAGTATTCAAATGGAGTACATTTAACTTGGGATTATGAACCTAATAGTAAAAACTTTTTTAGCCTACAATTTTTTAGAAATGACATTCGAAATTTAATACAGGTTCAACAAGTAGGAGCTTATACAACTGGCGCACAAATTTTTAGTTATTTAAATATTGGCCGAGCTTTTACACAGGGAATTGAAGTAGAGGCGAAACATAAAGTAAGCAACAATTTATTTATTAGTGGTGCTTATCAATACTTGTTAACAGGCGATAAAGATCAAATTGAACAAATAAAATCAGGAAAAGTATATAAAAGAGATGTGAATGGGTATAGTCAAATATTAAGTTTAAATGACTATGTAGGCCTTCCCAATAATAGTACACATAAGGTTCAACTTAAATTTAATTATACAAATAGTGTTGGATTTTTTGCAAACTTTAGAGCCATGTATCGCAGCAGTTGGGCTGTTAATAATACGAATGGAAATGAAGTGTTTGATAATGGTGATGAATTAGCAAAAGGGTTTGTTTCCTTACATACCTCTATTGGAAAAGATTATCGAAATGGTATTTCATTGCAATTAGGATGTGATAATATCTCAAATTATGTGGATGCATCAAATTTACCTAACCTCCCAGGCAGAACATATTTCGGCACTTTTAAATATCAAATTTTTAAAAATAAATAACATGAAAAAAACAGTTCAAACAATTGGCTTATTCATTATGGTAGCAACAAGTATGATAGCTTGTACTAAGTCAGAAACAGCAGCTCCAATAGTAGTAACGCCATTAACAATTTACACGGTAAAAGATATTCCAGCTGACACTGTGGTGGGATTGAGCGCACAAGGAGCGCCAGTTGCAAGAGGTATTTATACATTTTATAGTTTAGAGAAAAATGCGCTAGTGCCTAATACCGATAGTGCAAGTACAAAATGGGATATTGCTTTTTTGTCGACACGTATTATTATTAATGGTGGAACAAGTGGTACAGGACTAGGCGGTGCATTTATTTTTACTGGATTATTTGATGATTTAAAAACAATTTCAGCTGATTCTGTTTTTAAAACTGATAATGCACCAACCTCTTATGCAGTAACAAGTGGTAGTGGTAAGGGATGGTACACTTATGATGCATTAAATAATTTAGTTACCCCTATTGCCGGAAGAGTTTTGGTCATAAAAACTGCGTCTGGTAAATATGCAAAATTAGAAATAACAAGTTATTATAAAGGTGGTGTAACACTTCCTGCTTCAGCAAGCGTAGAGGATAAATTATATAAGCAACGTTATTACAATTTTAGATTTGCTTATCAACCTAATGGAACTAAAACATTTTAATTTTAAATGTCCTTCCCCCAAAAGAAAAGGGCTCCCAATTGGGAGCCCTTTTCTTTTATTAAGTAATTTATTTTTTTGCTTTAAAGCTCCAAGTGAAATTAAATTCCGCAACCACTTCATTATTTTCATTTTTACCAATCGACTTACTAATGAGCGTGACACCCTCGCCTGTTTTAATCGTTTGAGCAATTGCATTTTTAACAAGTGCTCCATCGGGACAAGTAAAAGACAACATCCCTGTTCCCTTTTTATAATAACTAGCCTCCATTTTAATGACAAGCATACTTACTTTAGTGTCTTGTTGATATAGGTGACCAAATGCCAATAATCCTGTACTCATTTCTGCAGCCATTGCTTCAGCAGCAAAATACATGGACTTAAATGGGTTTTTACTAAACCAAGAATGTCGGATACGAATGGTACATGTATTTTCATCGATATGCTTTAATCGAAGGCCAACAAAAAATGCTGCAGGTAATTTAGTTGCAAGAAAAAAACCAAAGCTAATAGGGGAGCTTATTTTATTTACAAAACTAGTAAAATGGTTATTCATAAGTTTGTATTACTATTTCCCAATAAATGTACTTCAAATTTAGTTGATAAACCTTAAATTTACTCAGTATAAAGTAATTGCATATTTATTTTCCATAAAAGTTAAAGTAATTTTATGATTCAAAAAGTAACCTATATCTTATTAACAGTATTTTTTTGCGCGCAAATAAGTTTGCATGCACAAAAAAATGTTTTAACAAATTCTTCTTCAAAAACTACGCTCATTTCCAATGTAATCATTGTGGACGGAACGGGTAGTGAGCCAAAAAAAGGTGCCATTAGATTAAAGGGGGATGAAATAATTGAAGTAGGTGTACTTAAACCACTAAATGGAGAAAAAATAATTGATGGTAAAGGCAAGGTTTTAGCACCTGGTTTTATTGATGCGCATAGTCATCATTTAGATGACCTACAACGCAAGCCTGCAGGTTTGTCAACGTCAAATCAAGGGATAACAACTATTGTAATTGGTCAGGATGGTGGCAGTTATCCTATGGACAGTTTAGAAAAAGACATGCGCGAAAAACCGGTTGTAGCCAATGTTGCAAGTTATACAGGTCATTCAAGTTTAAGGGAGGAAGTGATGGGAGAAAAAAACGTATTAAGACAAGCAAGTCAAGCCGAAGTTGATAAAATGAAAACAATTTTGTCTACTGAATTGGCAAAAGGCTCATTAGGAATATCAACTGGATTAGAATATGAACAAGCATTTTATTCAAGCCGTGATGAAGTATTACAATTAGCGAAAGTGGCTGCTGACGCAAAAACAAGATATATAAGTCATATTCGAAGTGAGGACGTAACCTTAGCTGATGCATTGGATGAAATCATACAAATTGGTAAAATCACCAAAATGCCAGTACAAATTTCACATATTAAATTAGCTAAAAAATCAGATTGGGGTAATGCTTCAAAAGTTTTGGCACAATTAGAAAGTGCCCGTGCTGAAGGGGTACAAATTACTGCGGATGTTTACCCGTATACATTTTGGAATTCAACTTTACGTGTTTTATTTCCTTCACGTGATTATACCAATATGGCAAGTGCTCAACTTGCAGTTACTCAGTTATTTGACCCCAAGGAATCCTATATTGTACAATATGCACCTAATAAAGCATATGTAGGAAAAACTTTATCAGCCATTGCTAAACTAAGAAATGAAACCGACGCACAAGCTTTAATAAGTTTAGTTGATATAGCAGCTAAATTTAAAGATGCGAACCCTAATTATAATGGAAGCATTGAAGCAATTGCTGCTAAGTCGATGAGTGAAAATGATGTTGCAAAATTCATAGCTTGGCCATTTGCAGTAATATGCTCAGACGGTAATGGTGGAGGACATCCAAGAGGGTATGGTTCCTTTACAAGAGTATTAGGTAAGTATGTAAGAAATGAAAACCTAATGTCATTAACAACAGCTATTCATAAAATGACTGGACAAACCGCCGAGTATTTAGGAATTAAAAATCGTGGCTTGCTTGTAGTTGGCCAAAAAGCAGATTTAGTATTATTGGATCCAAGTACAGTTATTGATCATGCAGTAATTGGAAATAGCAATGCCCTATCAACTGGCATTGCAATGGTATGGGTAAATGGACAATTGGTATATGAAAATCAAAAAGCAACAGGAAAAAAACCTGGCGTTTTAATTAAAAGATAATTTAACATTAATCAAACAGAACGCAACACTAACTTAATCTAAGTCGAAATTGTATTTCTATAAAAATAAAAAACCAGAGATAAAAATATCATTATAAAAATTTGGTTTAAAATAATTGATTTAAAATAATTAAGGAATGATACAAACAAATAACAACGCCATAGTGTTAACCAATGGCTTATTAACTTCACCTGATGCAAAAACAGCGCATGGTTTAATTAGAGGAACGGAACGTTTCACAATTATTGGAATTGTAGACTGTAAGGAAACAGCCGGAAAGGATGCTGGTGAATTATTAGATGGGAAAAATAGAAATATCCCCGTTATTGAAAATTTAGAAAATGCATTGAGTGCATTACAAAATATAAATTACTTAGTCATAGGTGTTGCAACTGTGGGCGGAAAACTACCAGGCAATATGCTAGAGGTAGTGATTAAAGCAATTAATGCTGGCATATCTATCGTAAATGGCCTACATGAATACTTAAATGAAAAGCCTGATGTGGTTGCATTGGCAAAGTCAAAAGGAGTAACCCTAACTGATGTTAGAAAACCTAAATCAAGAGAAGACTTGCATTTTTGGACAGGCGAAATTTATAAAGTACAAGCACCTATAATTGCAGTAATTGGAATGGATTGTGCAATGGGAAAACGAACGACTGCAAGAATGTTAAGACAAGCATGTGAGGCCAATGGATTAAACGGTCAAATGATTTATACGGGTCAAACAGGCTGGTTGCAAGGAGGTAAATATGGTTTCGTATTTGATTCTACCTTAAATGATTTTGTTTCTGGTGAGTTAGAAAATGCAATTGTATCTTGTTGGAAAGAAACAAATGCTGATATTTTATTTTTAGAAGGCCAATCCTCATTAAGAAATCCAAGCGGTCCCTGTGGTATTGAATTATTGATATCAGGTAATGCAAAACAGGTAGTTTTATTATTTGCACCTAAGCGAAAATATTTTGACAATGACGAACATTGGGGAAGTATTCCGTCGGTTGAATCGGAAATTGAAATCATTGAAAAGTTGGGATCAAAAGTAATTGCTGTCGCTGTGAATACCGAAGATTGCACCACAGAGGAAGCTTTTGCTTATCAAAAAGAATATGAACAAAAATTACAAATACCAGTTTTGTTACCTATACAGGAGGGCGTGGATAAAATAATGCCTGTATTAAAAAGTTTAATTAAAAAATAATCAGCACAAGCTGAATAAATACATTTAAAATGAAAATAGTTGCAGTAAGATCTTATTTAACAAGTATGGCTTTAACAAAACCATATACCATCGCATACAATACTTTTTCGGATGTGAGTTTAGCATTTTTCGAAGTAGAGTTAGAAAATGGGATGGTGGGTTATGGTTCGGGAAGTCCTGCAAAAGAAGTTGTTGGGGAATCAACTGCTCAAACAGCCGCTAATTTACAAACTGATTTTGTTCAAAATTTTGTCGGAAAAGATATTC
Source organism: Bacteroidota bacterium (assembly GCA_947441205.1). Lineage (GTDB taxonomy): Bacteria > Bacteroidota > Bacteroidia > Chitinophagales > Chitinophagaceae > Sediminibacterium. The sequence continues at coordinate 6,687 of CANETM010000044.1, forward strand.
GTCAATTTCAGCAACTTATATTTGAAACGTTTAAGCATTTTCCGCATTTACCTGGAACACAAGCTGCCATTGATATTGCACTGCATGATGCTTTTTGTAAATTTATTGGCATTTCGGTTACCAATTTTTATGGTCGAAAAATTAAGGCATTGCCAACATCGGTAACTATTGGCATTAAAAATGTCCAAGAAACCTTGGAAGAAGCTAAGGATTATCAATCACTAGGATTTAAAATTTTAAAAGTAAAAACGGGAATAGATGTCAATGAGGATATTGAAAAGGTAATAAAACTAAAAGAAAAATTCGGGACTCATTTTTCAATCAGGGTTGATGCGAATCAAGGATATAATATAGCGGACCTCAAAAAATTCATAGCTGCCACTAAAAATGAACAATTAGAATTAATTGAGCAACCGATGTTAGTAGGCACTGAAAAAGAATTATTATCATTAAGCTGGGAGGAGCGTAAGTTATTAGCTGCCGACGAAAGTTTAAAAGACCCACAAGCTGCATTGAAACTTGCAGCCAATGAAAAGCCCTTTGGCATTTATAATATTAAATTAATGAAGTGTGGTGGTATTTATGGTGCATTAGGCATTAGCAATATTGCTTATAATGCGGATATTGATTTATTCTGGGGCTGTAATGACGAGAGTATCATTAGTATTACTGCGGCTTTACATGTTGCTTATGCTTGTCCCAATACCAAATACATTGATTTAGACGGCAGTTTCGATTTAGCCGAGGACTTAGTAAAGGGAGGCTTTGAAATTGAGGATGGAGAGATGAAAATTAATGACGCACCAGGTTTTGGCTTTACATTATTATAACAAACCAATTCAGTTAATTGAAACTTATGGAAACGCTAAAACCTAAAATTGGATTACGCGCTGCAACTTTTTTAGTTGTGAGTGTTATTATTGGTTCAGGTGTTTTCAAAAAAATTGCGCCAATGGCGCAAGAATTAGGAAGTCCATGGCTGATTGTGTTGTGCTGGATATTAGCAGGGTTAATTAGTTTAGCTGGTGCTTTGTCAACAGCCGAAATGGTAAGCATGTTTCCAAATTCAGGTGGGGAGTATTATTATTTCCAAAAAGTGTATGGTCGTTTTTTTTCATTTCTATATGGATGGTCAAGTTTCACTGTTATAAAAACAGCTGCGATTGCAGCACTTGCTTATATTTTTGCCCAATCTTTAAATAGTTTATTTCCATTACCAGAACTTGGAAGTGATCAAAGCTTTTTGGGGATTGCGTTATTTCAAAATCTTTCAATAAAAATATTAGCCTCCGTTTTAATTATCTTATTAACCTTATTAAATTATAGAGGAGTACAATTTGCTGAAAAATTAAGCAGCTTACTAACCTATTTAATGTTAGTAGGTATTCTTGTATTTATCATCATAGGCTTTACTTCTGGAAAAGGTTCGACGCATCATTTAACCGAAACGAGTCAATTAAAGGATCATTTAGCCCCACAGGGTTGGAATTTAATTAAGGCTTTATTTGTTGCAAGTTTAGGAGCTTTTTGGGGCTATGAAGGCTGGAATAATATTGCCTATATTGGTGAGGAAGTAAAAAATCCTAAAAATAATTTACCACTTGCTTTAGGGGTAGGAACCATTATTGTAATTGTTACTTATGTATTATTAAACATCTTATTTGTTTATATTTTACCTATTGACTATTTTATTGGATTAAATGCGACTCCTAATAAAATTGCAGCAGTTGAAGTAGCAGGTCAAATAAGTGGAAGCATTGGAATGATTTTAATTGCTTCTTTAATTGTTGTGACCACACTTAATTCTACCAATAGTAGTATTCTAATGTCTGCTCGCATTTTATATGCAATGGCCCGAGATAATATGTTTATTAAAAAAGCATCATCGGTACATCCTAAATATAATACACCTGATATAGCTTTATTTATACAAGCCATATGGGCTATCGTGCTTGTTTTTTCGGGAACCTTCGATCAACTAACTGATATGCTTGTATTTGCTTCTTTTTTATTTTATGGAAGTACTGCTTTAGGCGTTATTATAATGAGAATAAAGCATCCTGAATTGGAAAGAAAGTATAAAGTAATTGGCTATCCTTTTGTTCCCGCTATTTTTTGTTTGTTTTGCGTAAGCTTATTTATTAGCACTATCATTAACCAGCCCTATTCGGCTATTTGGGGATTGAGCTTAATGGCTACAGGAATACCTTTTTATTATTTTTTAAATAAAAATGCCAAGGCTTAAACTTGGCATTTGAAATTGATTAGGCAAATATAAATATGATTATGCTAATATCTTTTTTGCGTACTCCATACATTTGCGCGTTTCTTTAATAGCATCCGATCCTTCAGGAATATCATATTCTAACTCAATTGTTGCAGGGATATTATATTTATTTTCTTTTAACAAAGTTAAAATTTCTTTTATTGGGGTATTGCCTTGACCCCATGGCATATTTTTTCCACCATTTACTTTGTTTAATCTGTCTTTAATATGCATACTGGTTATGCGATCGTGTTTAGCTTTGATAAGTGCTAAAAGTGATTCTTTTGTATTTGCACCACCTGCAGCGATATAGTGACCACAATCAAGATTCATTGAATTAAAGGGTGATTGGCTTAAAGCTAAATCCCAAGCAGTATCGGTCGCTTGTAAGTGTGCGTGATAACCAATGTAAATTCCATGCTTTTCACCTAAGTCACCTAAACGTTTTGAATGTTTAGGATCATTTTGAATTTCAACTGTAACTGATTTCGCGCCAAGTGCTTTAGCTGCTTTTAAGGCAAACTCAATTTCCCCATCTGTATTAGCTGGGTTTAATGCATTGGGTTTAAATGCATAAATAGTGACACCCGCTTTATTATACATTTTTTTTATTTCCTTGAATTTATCCATACTAACTGATTCTCTCCATTTTACGATGTCAGTTTGATAAGTTTTCATTTTTGCTTTTAATTCATCAGTCCATTCAATTTTTATACCGGGTGCCCATTGAACGGGACTGGTTGGCGCACCTGCATATTGCTCAATAGCATCTCCCATTAACTCAATGGCACTAATATTTGAGTCCAGGCAATATTGCAATAATTGTGTCGCACTGCCTGGCAGGCTTCTAAATGAATAGGTAATAGCACCCACCTGCACTCCATTAATTAAAGAAGTTGGGTTGTATATGCCAAGCACATTTTCGGCGATAGCTGATTTACTTGCAACAAGTAATCCTAAGCTAGCCAAAGAGCTTTGAAAAAGAAATGCACGACGACTATGCATTGAATTTGATTTTTTAGAAATAGACATAATAGAATTAATTTAATAATGGTACAATCGATTATTGAATTTAATCCATAAAATGCAAAATCAAAAAATAAAAAGGAAGAGTGGTATTTATTTTA
>CANETM010000045.1 GCA_947441205.1 Bacteroidota bacterium
CCTCCGACCTTCGGGTTATGAGCCCGACGAGCTACCGCTGCTCTACCTCGCGATGTTTGGAGGGCAAAGTTACGCCAATATTACCAGTTAAACAAGTTTATTGAGGAATAAAGTAGTAAAATTCAATTTATAAGAACACATGAAAATTGTAGCTTTATTATAAGTTCAATCAATATAATAAGTAATTTTACAGAACTATATAAATTAAGAATATGAAACCTCCTCGCATCATTTTGCTAACAATAGCGATATTTTTTACGTTTATTTCAAATGCACAATTAAATAAGACATCACTTAGTTTTGGTGGTGGAATTTCAACTTTGAGTGCTAGTAATAATCCAAAAGCTAGTATTGGATTTGGAGCTGATGTAATGATAAAACGAGATTTTTCAAATCGTATTCAAGGCTTCGCACAAACGGGTTATAATGCATATAATAATCCAGGATATAATGTTGCCTTTGTCCCTTTATTAATAGGTATTAATTACAAATTTGAAGGATTGACTCCTGGTATTGGAATAGGATATGGAAGCTCAACAGCTGGAGGTTCAACAACAGAAGGATTTACGATAAGTCCTCAAATTGGATACACTTATAATAAGTATGATTTTATTTTATATTATTCAAATACTACAACCACTTCAAATAATCTTGAAGGTGGAAATTGGCATGTATTTGGCGGAATGAAAGTATTATATAAAATTTTATAACTTAAAAATTAGTTTAATTACGGTGTTTTATACTTGAAGCCCCTGAATTCCTCGACTCCTGAACCCTTGGATTACCTTTGTAATTAATATCACTAGCCCCAGTTGCATCCGCCTTTAGTAGCTCACTTACATTAATATTTGCTGAGCTCGCGCCAGAAGCATTTACAATGGCTCCTTTTGCAAACAAGTCGAATAGTTTTGCGTCACTTGCGCCTGATATATCAACTGATAAGTCATCCACATTTCCCGATAATTGAATACTGCTTGCCCCCGATGCATTTAAAGACATTGACTTAGCTGTTAATTGTCCTTTATAGTCTGAAGCTCCTGATATTTCAATAGAGATATACCCTGCCTCAATTTCTCCCTTTATATCACTGGCGCCCGATAACTTAATTTTTAGTTTAGGTGACTCAATTTTATTAACAAAATGCACATTAGTAGCTCCTGAAGCAGTTAATGCATCAATGTCTTTTATACTAACATAAGCCTTAGCCTTCGTATCGGACCATTTTTTCCATGACCACCAACCATCACTATCTGACATTTTAATTATTAAAGTCCCTCCAACCACTTCTGTCACAATTCGATTTCTATTTTCCTCAGTATTAGCACTTACTGCTACTTGATTCATTTCAGATTGAGTTAAATACAAATCAATCGCACTCGAAACTTTGATGGCGGTAAAACTGCCAACTTTTCTTACCTGTGCATTATTATCGTGAATAACAGAAGATTTTTGAGCATTAACTTGAAGTGATGTCAAAACCAATAAGGCAAAAAGTATTTTTTTCATAATTAGCATTTTATATTTCTTATAACGTAAACCAAAGTGTAAAGTTACAGTTGGCTATTTAAAATATGTACTATAATTTTATGTTGTCCTCGGGGTGCTGTAAAAAGCTGAGAAAAAACCCGTTGAACCTGAACAGGGTAATTCCTGCGAAGGGAAGGTACCGCACTTTTCTGTGCACTTCTCATAGCTTATTATTCCTGTTCCCATTTATTAAACATAAACATTAGTTATGACTAAGTTATTGGGAACAATTGTATCACTTTTAATGCTTGCGCCAGGTTTTGGCCAACAAGGCAAAATATCTATTTCAAAAAAAGATAGTAGTCAAAAAATTATTGACAGTATCCGAAATCTGCCCCCATTGGAAATTAGGTCAGTTAGGGTGAGTGAAAATAGCCCATTTGCAAAAAGCAACGTTAGTGCTAATCAAATTACACAATTAAATTTTGGACAGGACCTTCCTTTTATACTCCAAAACACCCCTTCCATTGTGGCCAATGCCGATGCTGGTAATGGAGTTGGTTATACCGCCATGCGAATTAGAGGAACCGATGCTACAAGAATAAATGTAACTATTAATGGCATCCCCTATAATGATGCGGAAAGTATGGGAACATTTCTTGTTAATATACCCGACATAGCTTCCAGTGCAAGTAGTATTCAAATTCAAAGGGGAGTTGGTACTTCAACCAATGGCGCTAGTGCCTTTGGCGCAACCATTAATATTGCGACCAACGATTATCACCCAAGCCATTATCTAAGTCTGCAAAATAGCTTTGGTTCATTCAATTCCTTAAAAAATAATTTGCAGTTTGGAACTGGCTTGATTAATAATAGATTCACAATTGATGGCCGAGTAAGTAGCATAAATAGTGACGGATATATTGATCGGGCAAATTCAAATTTAAAATCATTTTTTGTAAGTAGTACCTATTGGGGTGACCACTCATCACTAAGATTTAATGTGTTTTCCGGAAAAGAAAAAACTTATCAAGCTTGGTATGGCGTACCTGAAGAATTACTGTTGACGAACCGAACATACAACCCAGCAGGAACTGAAAAATCAGATAGCCCATATGATAATCAAACTGACAATTATACACAAACCCACTATCAATTATTTTACAACCAAAATATAAATACAAATTTAAAATGGAACACGGCTTTATTTTTAACAAAGGGACGAGGTTATTATGAAGAATACAAAGCTGGGGTTAATTTAAATGATTATGGAATTGATTTAAACATTGGGTCTCAGGTTGATTTGATTAGAAGAAGATGGTTGGATAATAATTTTTATGGACAAATTGCATCCTTAACCTATGAAAAAAACAAGGATATCATAACTGTTGGTGGTGGTTGGAATATTTATGATGGAATTCATTTTGGCAATTTACCTTATGGGATTCCAATTTTGAAAGGTTATTCAACTATCAATAAAGAATACTATAATAACAATGCAACTAAAAACGATATAAATGGATATTTTAAATGGGAGCACCAACTATTGAATAATCTTACCAGTTTTATTGATATACAATATAGACGTGTACAGCATACCATGTATGGATTTGATTCAAATCCTGACTTAGTTGTAGACAGAAAATTTAATTTTATCAACCCAAAATTTGGCTTGTCTACCAAATTTAAAAACACCACTTATTATTCAAGTATTGCTATCGCACATAAAGAACCCAATAGAGCCGATTTTGAAGCAGGGATCAACCAACAACCCAAACAAGAAGTATTGTATGATTGGGAATCAGGTTTTAAATCAAAGTATGAAAAGTTTAATTGGGGGGTAAATATTTATTACATGCATTACAAAGACCAATTAGTATTAACTGGCAAAATAAATGATGTTGGAGCCTATACCAGAACGAATGTTCCAAAAAGTTATAGAGCAGGTATTGAAATAGAAGAAAGCTGGCTGATTAGTAAAAAAATAGAGAGCAATGGAACGGTAACATTTAGTAAGAATAAGATTGAACATTTTACTGAATATTTTGATGATTATGACAATGGTGGACAGGTTTCCATCAAACACCATAATACCGATATTACACTTTCTCCAAACTTGACGGGTACACATAATTTAGTATACAAACTTAACGAAAGAGCAAATATTACTTGGACAAGTAGATATGTATCAAAACAATATTTGGATAATACTCAAAATGAATCTAGAACTTTAAATGCCTATTTTTTAAACGATCTAAATTTGTCTTATAAATTATTAGATAAGAAAAAATGGAAAGCGCTATTCCAATTTTATGCTATAAATATAATGGATGTAAAATATGAACCCAATGGTTATACCTATAATTATATTTATGGAGGCAATACAACTACTTCAAACAATTTTTTCCCAATGGCAGGAAGGAACTATTTTGCTAGTATTAAAATTGAACTAAAATAAATATTTATCCAGGGAATTGTTCCTGCCAAGCCAACATACCCCCTGCAACATTGATGACATCTTTAAATCCATATGGTTCTAACATTAAACAGGCTTGTCCGCTTCTGTTACCGCTTCGGCAATAAACATAAACTGTTTCATCCTTTAAGTGTTCGATTTCGTCAATTTGTAAAGCTTGTACTAAACCTAATGGTAATAATTGTCCACCTATATTAAAAGCAGCGTTTTCATGAGGCTCACGAACGTCTAATAAATTTAATTTTTCACCCGCATCAATTTTGGCTTTTAAATCAGCTACTGTAATTGTTTTCATATACGTTATTATTAAAAAGTTATTTAGAAAAAAAATTATCTAATCGAATCAGTTTGCGACCTAACTGGTGCTACTTTGTCTATACTTAAATTGATAAAGCCACCAGGATTTATCTTATTTTTTAGTGGCATGCCTAGCGAATCTAATTGCATTGAATAAGGACTAGGATCTTGTCCCACAATAAACGAACTAGCTGTATCCAAAATATTGGAATTAGCAGTATAGCTACCAACCAATAATCCCAATCCAATTAATTTTTCTTTTGCCATTCCAACAGTGAGTCCAATTAAATCAGGGACTTCAAGTATAGCCGTTAATCCCCCATCGCCAACCGTTAAATTAATAATTGTTCCTGACGAAATTTTTGTACCAGGGGGGATACTATAACCACGAGACATTTGATCAATAATCACATTTTTATTTCGATCCGGAACCATTGTAATTGATCCGACCCTAAGTCCCAATACTTTTAAAAATGCTTCAGCACTTTGCAATGAAAACCCAATTAAATTGGGCATTTCAATTTGTGGTGCAAGAACCCTATTAATTGTTAAATAAACAGTTCTTCCCTTTTTTACTACTTCATCAACTTCAGGTGTTTGTCTTAATACACTGTTTCTAGTTAATGTGTCGACATAAATGGAATCTTGTAAAACCACATTAAATCCCAAATTTCTTAAGTTTTTTTGTGCAACACTTGCTTCCAAACCAATAACATTTGGAACTTTTTCCGTTATACCATTACCCGTCAACCAACCCAATGAAAAGAAAAAAATAATGACAACTGCCAAAAAAGCACCAATGCCAATTAAGATATTAACCCAAAGTGGCTTTTTTAATAATTGATCAATTGTTTGCATAATTTGAAATTACTTATTTGCGAAAATGGCATCCTCAACAATTGTAGCATAAAAATCTGATAAATTCCAGCCCATTGCTTTTACTTGTTGTGGAATCACACTTGCCTCGCTTTGACCAGGGACCGTATTTACTTCCAACATGTAGGCTTTCTGAGCAGCTTCATCATATATAAAATCTACCCTAACCACACCTCTACAATTTAAGGTGGCGTATACTTTTTTAGCAGCAGTAGTTAAATCCTGAAACATTTTTTCAGTGATGATTGCCGGCGTTATCTCTTTGCTTTTACCTTCATACTTTGCCTCAAAATCAAAAAATTCATTCTCGGTAGTAATTTCAGTAATCGGCAAAACGGTTAATTCACCTTTGGATTTAAAAACACCAATGGTAAATTCTCTTCCACTGATAAATTCTTCGACCAAAACTTGCGTATCTTCTTTAAATGCTTTTGCTAATGCTGGTGCAAGTTCATTTGCCATATTTACTTTACTAATACCCAAACTACTTCCTCCATTATTTGGTTTAACAAATACGGGTAGTGTAAGCTGTGTTAAAATTTCATCCGGCGTTAAAGCTGATTCTAAAAACAAATGCAATGATTTTGCAACATTAACACCACCAAAACCCGCAACAGCTACTGTATATCTTTTATTAAAAGTTAAAGCAGAGGTTGCCGTATCACAACTAGTGTAAGGCAAACCTATCATATCAAAATATCCTTGTAATTTTCCGTCTTCACCTGGTGTACCATGAATACACATTAAGGCTACATCAAAAGTGATTTTCTCTCCACCTTCTTCAATACTGAAATCGGCTTTATTAACTGCCACTTCTTCTCCTACTATATTTTCATACCACCAACCTGTTGGATGGATGTCAATCAAAAAAACATCATATGCATTTTTGTCTAAGGCATTCATTACCGTCTTAGCGCTTTTATAACTTATTTGCGCTTCCGAACTTAATCCTCCAGTTACTAAGGCCACTTTCTTTTTCATCAACAACTGATATTAAAACATAAAAATAATCAAAAAAAAAAGGGAAAAACTTCCCCTTTTTTTATCTTAAATCCTAAGCGTGTAATTTTTCTTTTTTTGCCAGCAAGACTTCAACAGTCTCTTGGTAAAGTTCATCATGAACACAACAGTCTACAGGACAAACCGCAGCACATTGAGGTTCTTCATGAAAACCCTGACATTCAGTACATTTATTTGCAGTAATGTAGTAGGTGTCAGTAGCGATTGGAGCGATTCTAGCGTCGGCATCCACTGCTGATCCATCTAATAAACTATAACTTCCTTTTACTGTTGTGCCGTCAGCCATTGCCCACTCAACTCCACCTTCATAGATAGCGTTATTCGGACATTCTGGTTCGCAAGCTCCACAGTTAATACATTCGTCGGTGATTTTTAATGCCATAAAAATAATTTAATAATTAGTAACGTACTTTTGCCTTACAAATATAAAGAACACATATGAACATTCAAGCAAGAATTAATGCTTTTTTTACCCTTGGAGACAAATATTTAAACACTAACAACCTTTCATTTTCAAGTGCCAAAGAGGAGGCAAATGCACAAAATGCATGGTTTTTGCCTGAATTCATTGACCAATCAGCAAAACAAATAATAGAACAGTTTTTACAGCGATCGGATTTGAATAACTGGGTCAATTTGTACCCTTCTATTTCAAATACTTCTACCAATATTAAAGTTGGTATTGTAATGGCTGGCAATATTCCAATGGTTGGATTCCACGATTTATTAAGTGTATTGATAGCTGGACATATAGCATTTGTTAAATTATCCTCCAAGGACAAGGTTTTAATGCAATTTGTAATTGATTCTTTAAATGAAATAAATCCTTCATTTAAGGATCGAATTGTAATTCAAGAACAACTTAAAAATTGTGATGCCTATATAGCTACAGGAAGTAATAGTGCGGGGCAATACTTTGAACAATATTTTGGCAAATACCCAAATATCATTAGAAAAAACAAAACTTCAATTGCCATATTAGACGGTTCAGAAACAATGGATGAACTAAATCTACTTGCCGATGACATGATGTTATATTTTGGAATGGGATGCCGAAATGTTACGCAAGTGTGGGTTCCAACCGGATATGATTTTTTGCCACTTGTGACAGCGCTCAAAAAATATGATTATTTAGTTGACCAACATAAATACAAACATAATTACGATTATCAATTAGCCCTATTAATGATGAATAGGCAGTATTACATGGATGCAGGTGGAATTTTACTAAGCGAAAATGCTTCTCCATTTGCAGCCATTTCTCAAATTCATTATCAATTTTATGATAGCATCAAGCATCCTGAAATTGACCCACAAAATATTCAATGTGTGGTTGGCAAAACAGGGTTACCCTATGGAAGCTTACAAAAGCCAAGTTTAAGTCAGTACGCTGATGGTGTTGATACCCTGGAATTTTTGTCAAGCTTATCCTAAAATTCACGAAATTTTGACATAAACGAACATTTTCGTAAATGTTTTGTTAAAGATGATAAAATGATTTTGTGACAAAGTTTCGGCTTCGTTAATTTGTGCATGAAATGGTATGACAATTGATAGAAATTTAAAGTAACCATCAAAAAAATAAATTATGAACCTAAGTTTTAAGAATGTGTTGGCCATTATTGGCATTAGTGCATGTACAACACTAGTGAGCATTTGGGGCTTTACTAGATGGAATCAAAATAGCACTGCTTTTGAAAATAGCGGAAAGCTACCTGCTAACTATGCTAGTTTTGTGAATGGTGTGACTCCAGGATCAACAGTTGACTTTACCCCTGCAGCAAATGCTGCATCCCCTGCCATTGTGCATATCAGAACAAAAACAAACGCAAAAAAAGTAGAAAACGGAAATCAACAAAGACAAAGAAATCCATTTTTTGACTTTTTTGGGGATGATAATTTTGGAGACTTTTTCGGAGGACCAAGAATTATACCTGAACAAAAAGCTAGCGGTAGTGGTGTTTTAATTACTGCCGACGGTTATATTGTCACTAATAATCATGTTGTTAATGGTGCTGATGAGCTTACCGTTACTTTGACCAACAAAAAAACCTATAAGGCAAAAGTAATTGGAGTGGACCCTAGTAGTGATTTAGCTGTTATTAAAATTGATGAAACTAGTTTGCCTTATTTAGTCTACGGCAATAGTGATGATGTTAAATTAGGACAGTGGGTACTTGCTATTGGATATCCTTTAAATTTAGATGTAACTATTACTGCAGGAATTATTAGTGCTAAAAATAGAAGCATTGATATTAACTCAAGACAATCTGATAAACCTTTAGAGTCCTTCTTGCAAACCGACGCTGCAGTGAATCAAGGAAACAGTGGTGGCGCATTAGTAAATACGAATGGAGAATTGGTGGGAATTAACTCAGCTATCATGTCTCCTACTGGTTCATATGCAGGTTATTCCTATGCAATCCCAGTAAACATTGTTAAGAAAGTGGTAACTGATATTGTGAAATTTGGAACAGTACAAAGAGCCTACTTAGGAGTATCAATGGCACAAGAAGAGTTGTCAGATGATCAAATTAAAAAACTAGAAGCTGACTTAAATGTAAAATATAAAGCTGGCGAAGGTGTTCTTATTACTACCGTATTAGAAGGTGGTGCTGCAAAAGCAGCTGGTCTTAAGCCAGGTGATGTAATTACTAAATTCAATGGTGCAGTTATAAAAACAGCACCTGAACTGCAAGAACAAGTTTCAAGATTCAAGCCAGGCGATAAAGTAGCCATGATATTAAAACGTAATGGTAAAGAAATGAATTTTGAAGTCGTATTAAAAGCGAAATTAGGAACCAACGATCTTTCTAAGAGTAGTAAAATGGCTGAAAAATTAGGTGGAAAATTAGAAACTATTGATAAAGCAACTGCTCAAAAAAATGATATTGAAGGTGGTGTAGTGATAAAGGAACTTGGCACAGGTGTACTAAGTAAAAGTCGTATTGAAAAAGGATTTGTAATAATCAGTGTAAATGATGAAGAAATTAAAAATGTAGAAGACTTTTATGAAACCATCAAAAAGTCAAATGGAAGTTTAAAGATTTCTGGTTTTTATCCTGGCTATTATGGAACTTATGCCTTTATCATTAATTTGAATGACTAAGAATAATTAATCAACTTATAACAAAAAGGCCCTCAAATTTTGAGGGCCTTTTTGTTATTTCATTTTTTGCCAAAGGGCTTCTTTTTCCATTAGACTCATTTGTCCTAAATCCAACCCATGCTCTTTGGCGTAGGATTCCATCAACTCAAAGCGATGTTTAAACTTTTTATTCGTTTTTTCCAACGCTGTTTCTGGATCAATATTTAAAAAGCGAGCATAATTAATCATGCTAAATAATACATCGCCAAACTCTTGTTCCATTTTTTCCTGGTTATTGGCTTCAATTTCTACTTTTAACTCTCCTATTTCTTCTTCAACCTTATCCCAAACTTGCTCTTTGTTCTCCCACTCAAATCCAACATGCTTTACTTTCTCTTGTATCCTTAAAGCTTTAACCATGGATGGCAAACTGTTAGGCACACCACTTAATATTGTTTTATTCCCCTTACCTTCTTGTAATTTTAATTGCTCCCAATTTCTTTTTACATCATCATCATTTTCCACTTTCACATCACCATAAATATGTGGATGACGATGAATTAATTTTTTTGCAATCCCTTCCATTACTTCATCCAAAGTAAACTTGCCTTGCTCATTTCCGATTTTAGCATAAAACAAAACATGTAACATGATATCTCCTAATTCTTCCTTGATACCATCCCAGTCTTCCTCTACAATGGAATCTACTAATTCATATAATTCCTCAATGGTATTACTCCTTAAACTATGAATGGTTTGCTTTTTATCCCATGGGCATTGCTCACGGAGCGTATCCA
>CANETM010000046.1 GCA_947441205.1 Bacteroidota bacterium
ATAACCGTATCTAATAAATAATGACGAGGCATTTTCACAGCTGTATCGCTTGCCGACTTTAACCACAGATAACAAAGCACCGGAATTAATAAGGCAATGATTAAACCGTATATTGATTTTTTAGACATACAAATGTTTGATAAACAAAGTTACAACGGAAAGCCTATATGGCATTAGATTTAACCAAAAAACCATCCTGATTGGATGGTTTTTGAAATTGAAAACAAGTTAATTGGTAACAATTATAAGATATTAATGATGCTCACCTGCAGCATGCTCTTCTTTTTTAGTTTCAGTCGCTTTTTCGCCATGCGCACTTCCAGCAGCCTCATGCTTAGCGCCATGCTCTTCCTGCTTAACCTGAATAGTTGACTGTTCTTTAAAGCGACGATCGTAGTTATTACGTAAATTTTTAAATGAATTTCCATCACTTATAAATGCGATAATAAACCATATAAATAATGCCAAAGGCACTATGATTGTCATGATTAAATTTTTCAATTCATGCTTTAAGTGCATAAAGTAAGCAACAATATAAAATGCTTTTGCCATCATTAAAATAACGATAACGCCTTTAATGCCTAAGCGTAAGCCCTCAGAGGTTATATCTATCATCCAAAAACCTAATATTAATTCAACAATAGTAAGTACAGAAAGGATGATAGTTACTTTTTTAATTTCTGCAATTACATCGTGGTGATCATGTGTGTTGTCTGACATAAGAATATCTTTTTTCAATATAATTAACTCAAAGTGAGCTAAAATGGTTTATAATAAATAGAAGCAAGTAAATACAAATACCCAAACTAAATCAACAAAGTGCCAATACAAACCTGCTTTTTCAATCATTAAATAACGACCTCTTTGTTCAAACTTATCCATCAGTGTCATAATTAACATGATGATATTGATAACCACACCACTAAATACGTGGAATCCGTGGAAACCAGTAATGGTAAAAAAGAAATTAGTGAAGTTAGTAGTTGAAGCTGTTCCATCTGCATTAATAAATGGATTTAAACCCCACCAAGCACCTTCATGGTGTAGGTGATTCCACTCCCAAGCTTGACAGCTTAAAAATGCAATACCACCAATGATTGTCCAAATCATATTTCTTACTACACCTTTCTTGTCCATCATTTTACCTGCATGTACCGCTAACACCATGGTTACCGAACTTACAATCAAAATGAAAGTCATGATAGATACAAACACCAATGGAGCATTCACTCCTTCTGGTGCAAATGGAAAGCTTTTAAATACTTTGTTAGGGTCAGGCCATCCGTTTGTTGAAAAACGAACTGTACCATAAGAAATTAAGAAGGCACCAAAAGTAAAAGCGTCACTCATTAAAAAGTACCACATCATTACTTTTCCGTACTCTACATCAAAGGGGCTTTTCCCTCCATTCCACCATTTTGCTTCCTTAGTTGAAGCTGTTGTTACATTTGACATTTCTGTTTCTATTTCAGTGCAAAAATATTGGCTATCAAGGATATTTGAATAAAAATACCCTACTTTTTTTGGGGTTAGCCTACCCAATATAGGAATACAAATATGTAAACCCATAGTATGTCTACAAAATGCCAATAATTGGATACCAATTTGACTGGCATATCACTATTTTGGTTGTTTTTATTCGAAAATGCCTTAATATTTATCCAAATCAAAGCAATAATACCACCCAATACGTGTAAAACGTGTAAACCCGTAATGACAAACAAAAAGGAAGCTGCTGAATTGCTTCTTGCGCCTGTTAAAGCAATGCTATTTGCTTCAAGGGCCCTAAAACCCTGTATTTGTAAAATAATAAATAACAGCCCTAAAATAGCAGTCACACTTAAAAAGCCTTTGTATTGGTTTAAATTTTGCTCCTTTTGTTTTTTAACGGCCATTTGAATCGTGAAGCTGCTTATTAAAATCACTACCGTAGAAATGATAAATACATTTGGCAATTCAAATTCCAACCAGCTAGCCTGGCTTTTTTTAACAATATACGCACTTGTTAAACCAGCAAACATCATCACAATACTGCCTAATCCTCCCCATAAATAAAATTGATGAGGGTGCATTTTTTTCTTTTCCATTTGTAAATCTGTTGACATAAATTATAAATTTAAAGATGTTGTATATATATTTTATCCGCTAGTAAGGCTAAATAAACAATTGGTAAATAAATATAACTGCTAAACATAACACGACGTGCTGCAGGAACACCCATGTTTTGATACAGTCTTACGCATTGTACGACAATGAAAATATTAGCAACTAAAATCACCCACATACTCCATATGCCTGATATACCTAAGTAATAAGGTAAGAAACCTACGGGTATCATTAACACTGCATACATAATGGACTGAAGCGCTGTAAACCTTGTTGGACCTTCCTTAGCGGGTAATAATTTAAAACCAACTCTCGAATAATCTGCATGAGATACCCAAGCAATTGCCCAAAAATGAGGGAACTGCCATAAAAATTGAATTAGTAATAATGCCCAACCTGCAGCATTCGAAAAACTATGGCCGTGCACCATGAATTTTGCAAAAGGACTAAACTCATTAGTTGCCGCAACCCATCCAATCAAGCAAGGGATCGCACCAGGAAATGCACCCACTAAAACTGCAATTGAATTTATTTTTTTAAGTGGCGTATAAATAAACGCATATAAAAACAAACTAAATGCTGATAGTAACGCAGAAGCAATATTAAAATATAGCATTAATCCAACTCCCAAGACACCCGTTATCAATGCAAAAATATAGGCTTGTTGTTGTGTCAAACGACCTGCTGCAACTGGACGACTACTCGTACGTTTCATTTGCGCGTCTGTATCTTTTTCCACTGCTTGATTAATGGCATTCGCACTACCCGTAATACACATGCCCGCAAAAGTCAATAATAAAATGCTGAACCAATCAAAGCCTTCTATATTAGGAGCCATTTGAAAACAAATAACACAAGTAAACACTACAGTAAAACTGAGCGTAAACTTCATAAGTTGTCCGTAATCTTTAATAGTTGCTTTCACGAAATGATTTCAATAAATGAATTCGAAATTTAAAATCCTATGATACTAAGAAGTAAAATAATTATGCCCTGATTGAACAGGGCATAATTATAAAATGTTAATGGCTAGACTCATGCTCGCCCACTGGAACGTCTTGTGGGATAAAGTCAACACCATCCTTACCATAATCATAAGGCCAACGGTGTACTTCAGGAATTTCACCAGGCCAGTTACCGTGACCAGGATTAATTGGAGTAGTCCACTCTAAAGTATTTGATTTCCAAGGATTCGGATCAGTTACTTTACGACCTTTGAATATTGAATAGAAGAAATTAATTAAGAATAAAATTTGCGTAGCAAATACAATCATGGCCACTGTACTAATGAAACGATTTAAGTCAGCAAATTGCTTGAAGCTTTCCCAAATACTGAAATCAAAATAACGACGTGGCATACCTGCTAAACCTTGATAGTGCATTGGCCAGAAAATCAAATAAGCTCCAGCCATAGTCACCCAAAAGTGAATATACCCTAATGAGTTATTTAAGTGACGACCATACATTTTAGGGAACCAATGGTAAACACCAGCGAACATACCAAACATACTAGCCACACCCATTACAATATGGAAATGCGCAATTACAAAGTAAGTATCGTGTAAGTGAATATCCAATGCAGCGTTACCTAACCAAATACCTGTTAAACCTCCAGAGATAAATAAGCTTACAAAACCAATAGCAAACAACATACCAGGAGTGAAACGAATATTGCCTCTCCATAATGTAGTTAACCAGTTAAATACTTTAATGGCAGAAGGAACAGCGATTAATAAAGTTAATAATACGAATACCGATCCTAAGAAAGGATTCAATCCCGTAACAAACATGTGATGCGCCCATACCAAAAACGCCAATACTGCAATTGCAAATAATGAACCTAACATCGCCATGTAACCGAAAATTGGTTTACGAGAATTCACCGACATAATCTCAGACACCATACCCATGGCAGGTAATAAGATAATGTAAACCTCAGGGTGACCTAAGAACCAGAATAAGTGTTGGAATAAAATAGCGCTACCACCTTCGTTAGATAAAGCACCAACTCCATTCACGAAAATATCAGAAAGATAGAATGAGGTTCCAAAGTTTCTATCAAAAATTAATAAGATTAAACCAGAAAGTAAAACTGGGAATGATAATACACCCAATACTGCAGTGAAAAACAATGCCCAAATCGTTAAAGGTAAACGCGTCATGCTCATACCTTTTGTACGCATGTTCAAAATAGTTGCGATATAGTTCAAACCTCCTAATAAAGAAGATACAACGAATAAAGCCATGGCAATAATCCATAAGTCCATACCTGTTTTAGAACCAGGTGAAGCATCGTGTAATGCAGACAATGGAGGGTATGCAGTCCAACCACCACTAAATGGTCCTGTTTCAACAAACATACTAGATAACATTACAATACTAGCAGTAAAGAAGAACCAGTAAGAAAGCATATTCATAAATGGAGACGCCATGTCACGTGCACCAATTTGTAATGGAATTAAAAAGTTGGCAAAAGTTCCAGACAATCCCGCTGTTAATACAAAAAATACTAACACCGTACCGTGTGTTGTTACTAATGCATAATATGCTTCCGGTGTGATTTGACCACCCTTCGCCCATTTACCCAAGATAGATTCTAACCAAGGAAAACTTGCTTCAGGATATCCTAATTGTAAACGGAAAAGCACACTCATTAAACCACCTAGTACCGCCCAAACCATACCCGTGATCAAGAATTGCTTCGCGATCATTTTATGGTCTTGACTAAATACATATTTAGTTAAGAATGTATCATGATGTTCGTGATGACCATGATCATCATGTCCATGAGATTCGTGTGCGTGTAATGCTGCTTCGTGACTCATACCTTTTATTTAAATAAGTTTATTCTTTTATTATGCTGTTCCTCTAATTCTAAAATTACATTTTTGCTGTTGCTACTTTAGCAGTGCTGTCTTTTGCAACAGGCGCTTCAGCATTTACTTTACCACCTGCTTCAGCTGCTTTTATAGCGTCTGGATCTTTTTCAGGGAAAGCAGTATAGTATTGTGCTTTTTGCTTAGCCATCCACAAATCATATTCTTCTTGTTCAACTACTTCAATAATTCCTTTCATTGAATAGTGACCGTTTCCACACATTTGATCACAAGAAATTTCATAAGTATAATTAGGATTGCCAGTTTTTTCACGCATTTCTTTAGTGGTGAATTTTGGTGTAAACCACATCGTCGTTGGAATACCAGGTACTGCGTCCATTTTTAAACGGAAGGCAGTTAATCCTACGTCATGAATAACGTCTCTTGAACCAATAATTAATTTAACAGGTTGACCTTTTACTACATACATAGTTTGTTCTGTTAAAATATCGTCTTGTGCATATTTATCATCCCAAATAATGCCTACTGAGTTAGTAGCTGGGTCAATGTTTCTGTAATATTTTTTTCCGAATACTGCATCCTTACCTGGGTAACGGAAAATCCAACCAAACTGCTTTCCAGTTACTTCAACAACCATTGCATTCTTAGGGGCATCACCTGTGAAGTAAAACCAGTTACGTAAACCAAATATTACCAACACGGTTAAAGTGATGGCAGGAATGGCAGTCCAAATTAATTCTAATTTAGTGCTATGTGCAAAGAAGAAAACTTTTCTGTTTTCATCTTCTTGATATTTATAAGAAAACCAAAATAAAATTATTTGAGTTGCAACAAATACAACTCCTGTAACAACTAAAGTAATCCAAAACATTTCGTCCCACTTATCTCCCTGAACACTTGCAGCCTCGTATGCTAATAAAGTTTTACCAAAATATAATTCATTACAAACATAAATTCCCACAAAGCCCAAAACCAAAAATACGATCATTAAAAATCCGTTGATTTTGTTGTTTTGTTTACGGCTGTTTTCTTCTCCTTTAAGGATAGACACATATTCACTAGCCTTGGAAATTTGGAAAATTACCACAAAAATTAGGGTGATAATTGCAACTGATAAATATAAATTCATAATTCGTTAATTCGTTATTACTAAATCAAAAATTGTTCTTGTTCGTTTATTATACTTGGTGAATAATACTTTCTTTTAGGAAAGGATGATACTTAGGTACTAAAGGTTTACTAGCTAATGAACGAGCCACCATTAATATTAATACACCCACGAAGAAACCTAAAATACCAAAGTCTAACCAACCTAAAGTAACATGCTCTTTCATTAAGCTACCCATTACCATTTGGTAAAAATCAATCCAGTGACCAAATAAAATAAGGATTGCCATGAACGCTACTAAAGTGAAATTTCTTTTTGCTGAACGCTTCATTAAAATAATTAATGGCGCTAAAAAGTTAATCACTAAGTTCAAGAAGAAAATAGGTTTATAAGGACCTTGAACACGGTGCTTAAAGTAAACTGTTTCCTCAGGAATATTTGCGTACCAAATAAGCATGTATTGCGAGAACCATAAATAAGTCCAGAAGATAGAGAACGCAAACATGAATTTTGCAATGTCATGTAAGTGCTCAGCATTTGTTAATTCTAAATAGCCTTTATTTTTTACATAAATAACCCAAAGTGCAATCAATGCCATACCCGCTACAAATGAACTAGCGAAAGTATACCAGCTATACATAGTTGAATACCAATGAGCGTCGATACTCATTAACCATAACCAAGGAACCGTACTCGCAACTGTTAAACCAAACCACACTAAGAAAAATCCAGAACGAGTCATGCTACGAATGTTGAAACTTTTTGCAGTTTCAGCGTCCATTGGATTTTCGTCAGCTTCGCGAGAAATTTGACGCATTCTATATCCAAAATAAGACCATAAAGCAATAGCCAAAGTAGTCCATATAATAAAGAAGGTAGGATTCAAGAAACCAACTTTACCTTTTAAGATAGGATCCTTAGCAACAGCTTCCGCATCCAACCAATGGTAAATATGATGTTTTTCACCTAACACTACATATAATAATACTAATAAAGTGATGCTACCAAATACAGGCACTAA
This sequence comes from Bacteroidota bacterium, assembly GCA_947441205.1. Taxonomy (GTDB): domain Bacteria; phylum Bacteroidota; class Bacteroidia; order Chitinophagales; family Chitinophagaceae; genus Sediminibacterium. Next base: position 7,073 of record CANETM010000046.1, read on the forward strand.
TGTTGAAATGGCTTCCGCAATTCTTCTAAAAGATTGCATCCATGCAGCTTGCGCCATGGTGCTAAAACATAAAAAGAACATTGCAGCATTGGTCACTAAAGTCCAGAAAATGGTGTTGTACATTAAGGTACCCCAAAAATGAACTTGCTCATGTTCGTCCTTGCTAAATCCTTGGGTAAACATACCCAATAATAAGGCCACACCACCAATGCCGATTAAAGCATAGGCCCATGTTTTTAATTTACCAGGAATTTCAAATTGTTCTTTAATAGATGCCATCTTTTCTCTTTTAAAAATTTTTATTTAGAAGCTTTTGCAGCTGCTTGTTTGTCTTTAATATATTTGATAACCATCCAACGTTGGTGTCTGCTTAATTGAGAAGCATATGAGCCCATCAAATTTTTACCATATTGAACTGAGTAAAACATTTGTCCAGCAGGCATGCTTTCATACTTTACATCACCTACTAAAGTTGCAGGCTTTGCAGGATAAGGACCATTACCGTCTTTATATAAAGGACCGTTACCATCTAATTTAGCACCGTGACAAATACCACAGTTAATTAAGTACAAGCGTTCTGCTTCAGCAGTTTCTTTAGCTGACATAGAATCAATTGGATTCACAATTGCTTTTGATGCAGTGTAGTTTGTTGTATCACCAGCTTTATCTATTGCAATAGGAAAAGGCATATCCTTTCCACGAGCAAGCGTACCTGCTACTGGCTTTGCATCATAGTTGATTCCTTGCTCTTTTAAGTAAGCTAAATCCGTGTAAGATTCAATGGCACGGCTATAGGCCATATCTGGCATATAAATAGAGCCCGGCTTACGCTTCACATCGCTACAACTAGTTAATACAACTACTGCGGCTAAAAATGTTATTGCTAAAAATTTATTCATCTTGTTATTCTTAATTCATTTATGTTTTTCGTTCCCAATTACAACTTGATTTTAAAATTGCAATTACGATTAGTGAGCTACTTGTTTATATAAGTTTTCATTATCGTTATCATAAGTTCCAAACCACCAATCTTCTTCAGCTACTTGAATATCTGTTTCAACAGCACCGTTACTAGCTAATAAAGCTTTTAAATCTTCGGCGTTTGTTTTTTCAGTACACTCAATAACCATTACAAATAAATCATCAGTTGCTCTTTTATGGAAGTGATGTTTTTTAACACCAGGTGCCATTTGACATAACCACATAAAAGTCATTACCATACCCACAGCAGCAAACAATACGGTTAACTCAAAAATAATTGGGATCCATGCTGGTAAAGCAAAGTGAGGTTTACCACCAATATTCAAAGGCCAGTCCTTTGTAAAAATCCAACTAATTGTACTTATCGCAGTAGTTGTACCCGTGATGCCATAAATAAAGCCGGCTGTATGTAAGCTTGTTTCGCGCATACCCAAAGCGTGGTCTAAACCATGCACCGGGAACGGCGTATAAACATCTTTAATTTTATAACCAGCAGCGCGCACTTGCTTAACTGCAGGAAACAACACTTTTTCATCATCAAAACAACCAACTACAAATTTCTTTTGTGCCATAGTATATTTCTTAAACTAATAATTAATGGTGTGCGTTATCGTGAACAAATGAATCAAGCGGCTGCGCTTCAATTTCGTTAAATGCTGGTTTGTATGATTCACCACTTCTTTTTAACACATACTTAATTTCTGCTACTGCAATTACTGGGAAGTATTTAGCGAATAGGAAGAAGCAAGTGAAGAATAAACCAAATGTTCCAGCGTAAAAACCAATCTCCCAAATACTAGGGCTGTAGTAAACAGACCAGCTAGAAGGTAAGTAATCACGATATAATGACGTAACAATAATTACGAAACGCTCAAACCACATACCAATGTTAACGATGATACTCATGAAGAAAGTAACAAATACATTTCTTCTCATTTTCTTAGACCAGAAAATTTGAGGAGACAAAACGTTACAAGCCATCATACCCCAATAGCTCCAACCATAAGGGCTAAATAAATATGCACGAGAATACCAGAAAGTATAACCTTCATATTTATTTTGAGAGTACCAACCCATGAACAATTCAGTTAAGTAAGCGATACCTACGATACTACCAGTAAGTACAATTACTTTATTCATTAAATCGATGTGACCAATTGTGATATAGTCAGTCAAACCGAAAACTTTTCTTACTATTAATAATAAGGATTGTACCATTGCAAATCCAGAAAAAATCGCACCTGCTACGAAGTAAGGAGGGAAGATGGTGGTGTGCCATCCTGGAATTACTGAAGTAGCAAAGTCAAAAGATACAATCGTGTGTACCGATAATACCAACGGAGTTGATAAACCCGCTAATACTAATGATAAACTTTCATGACGTTGCCAGTGCTTAGTAGAACCAGTCCAACCGAAAGAAGCGATACCGTATAATTTTTTTCTTAAAGTCGTTTTAGCTCTATCACGAACTGTTGCAAAGTCAGGTAATAAACCAGAGTACCAGAATAATAAAGAAACCGTAAAATAAGTAGAGATCGCAAATACGTCCCATAATAATGGTGAGTTAAAGTTCACCCATAATGGACCACGAGAGTTAGGATAAGGCATTACAAAGAAAGCCATCCATACACGACCCATGTGGAAAATCGGGAATTGACCCGCACACATAACGGCGAAAATAGTCATCGCCTCAGCAGCACGGTTAACACCTGTTCTCCAACCTTGACGGAACAATAATAATACGGCAGAAATCAAGGTACCTGCGTGACCGATACCAACCCACCATACGAAGTTGGTGATATCCCAACCCCATCCAATGGTTTTGTTCAAG
>CANETM010000047.1 GCA_947441205.1 Bacteroidota bacterium
AGAGCCTTTCCATATTGCAAAAGGAACAGGTGTTTTTCAATTTCCAAAAAGTATTGCTATTAACTCGCCAAGCAGTGCGAATGAATTAACCGACCAAATAGCGAAGCAGTTAAGAGTAGTAACTGGGAAAACAGTTTTTTTTAGTAAAAATGACCCTAGCATTACTTTAGATATTATTAAAGACGATGTAATCGGTAATGAAGGATATACCTTAAATATAAATGCTAAAGGAATAATTATTAGTGCAAATACCAATGCTGGTTTATTTTATGGTTGGCAAACGCTACAGCAAATAATGCCCTCCGCTATTTATGCAAAAACTTTACAAACAAACGTTCAATGGAATGCGCCATTTGTTTCCATCATTGATAAGCCAAGATTTGGATGGAGAGGCATGATGTTAGATGTAAGCCGACACTTTTTTAGCAAAGCTGATGTAAAAGTATTTATTGATGATATGGCGCGCTATAAATACAATCGCTTTCATTGGCATTTAACCGATGACCAAGGATGGAGAATTGAAATAAAGGCATTGCCTAAATTAACAAGTATTGGTGCATGGAGAGCTGAGCGAAAAGGTAAATGGATGAATATTACTACGCCAGCAATTAATGAACCAAAAACATACGGAGGATTTTATACACAGGAAGATATCAAGGAAGTTGTGGCCTATGCAAAATCAAAATTCATTGAAGTGATTCCTGAAATTGATGTACCTGGTCATAGCATGGCTATCAATACAGCATACCCTGAATTAAGTACTACTCCCAATTATCCATTCCAGGTAAATGCTGGTGATGAATTTATGGATTGGGAAGGAATGAATGGGCATCCAACAGCCATGATTGATAATTCATTGGACCCTTCAAATGAAAAAGTATATGAATACCTTGATAAAATTATGAGTGAGGTCGCACCCCTATTCCCTTATGAATACATCCATATGGGAGGAGATGAAAATGCAAAAAACAATTGGGAAAAATCTCCGAATGTTCAAGCATTGATGAAAAGAGAAGGCTTAAAAGATCAAGTGGCAGTTCAAAGTTATTTTGTAAGAAGAATGCAAAAAATCATCAATAGTAAAGGAAAGAAAATGATGGGCTGGGATGAGATTTTACAAGGTGGGTTAACTGGAGATGCAGTTGTCATGAGCTGGCAAGGTACAAAAGGAGGAATTGAAGCGGCGAAACAAGGACATAAAGTAGTCATGTCGCCAAACGATTATAATTATATTGATTATTACCAAGGAGAAATAACAGCAGAAGGACGAGTTTATAGAGGCTTAAGAATGAAAACAACTTATGGTTATGAGCCCGTACCTGAAGGTATTGACCCAAATTTAATTTTAGGTAATCAAGCAAATCAATGGACCGAACAATTACAAACTATGCGTAAGGTACAATATATGACATGGCCAAGAGGTTTAGCAGTTGCTGAAACTAGTTGGTCTCCTGCGGAGAAGAAAAACTGGAACAACTTTACAAAAAAAGTAGAAGCACAATTTGAAAAATTAGATGCAGCCGATGTGGTGTATGCAAGAAGCATGTATGACCCCATTGTTACCACCCAATTAAATACAAAGGGCGAGTATATTGTAACCATGGAAGGCGAAGTGGAAGGTTTAGATATTTACTACACCATTGATGATCAAATGCCAGATAAATACAGTGATAAGTACACTACCTCATTTGTATTACCTGAAGATGTATTATCGGTAAGAATTATTTCTTATAGAGACGGTAAACCAATTGGAAAATTTTTAAATATCCCAATAGCTTCTTTAAAAAGCAGGGCTAAAAAAATATTATAAAAATACAATTATCCTAACTATAAAGGCTTCCAAATGGAAGCCTTTATAGTTTAATGCCATTAGGTGCAAATTGTCCTACATAATGAGTAAATTTGCATCAAGAATCCGAACCTTGAACAATGCTTAAACGAGCAATACTTTTTCTATTACTTCAATTATTTATATTTTCTTCTTTTGCTCAAAATAAAAGATATACTCAGAATATTGCCAATTCAAAAGACAGCTCCATCATCACAAGTATTATTAAACTTTTTAAAGGAAAGCCTAGTTCATTTATTGACTCAACCTATATCATTTTAAATAAGTCTATAAATAATTTATCAGACCAGGAAGGAAAAAGAATTAATTCAATTAATATAGCAAGCTCTCATTTTGGAATGACTGATTTTAGTGACAGTATTATCAAACTAAATATCTTTTCTAAAATTGCAAATAAATTACATAATAATACAAATGATAAAACAATTAGGAAAAATTTATTTTTTCATGAGAATGAATACATGAATCCTTTGTTAATTGCCTATAATGAAAAATGGCTAAGGGACTTGTCATTTATTCAAGATGCTAGAATTATTGTTTCCCCCGTTTTCAATGATAGCAATAGTGTCGATGTTGTTGTTTTAACCAAGGATATATTCCCATTTGGAGCTAGCTTGCAATTTAAAAACATAAACGCGTATGACGCTTCTGGCACTATTGAAAATATGAATGACAATGGTAATGCTTTCACCGTATATCATAATTTTGATATTAACAGAACAAATAAATCAGGTTGGGGTGCCGGCTATTTTGCAAGAAATATATTTGGAAGTTTTTTGGATCTAAATTTTGGTGCTAATTCGCTTGAAAATAATTATGCTAATTACGAAAGTACCGGATCAAATATATATTTAAAAGGAAGGCTTCCCTTATTAAACCCATTGAGTAAATGGACTGGAGGTTTTGAATGGAGTCATGCTCAAAATAATAATGAATATCCGGGCAAATGGACTGACTCATTTTACAACGCAACATTGAAATACGATCGTAAACATTTTGATAGTTGGGTTGGATATCAATTATTCAACAAGCCTTGGGAATCAAATAATAAAACCTACAGACACTTTATTCAATACCGATATTTAGACACCAAATTTTTTGAAAGACCCACAGACTATCTTTTACAAATTGACAGGAATTATCAAAATGTAAAAGCCAACTTATTTTCTTACACCTTATTTAAGCAACAAATTACGCGTACACAATATTTATACGGATTTGGACGAAATGAGGATTTGCCAATAGGTAAATCCATAGTAGTAACAACTGGTCATTATCAAAGAGAGGGAAGTAAACTACCCTACTTAGGTTTCTTATACGAATCATATCAATTAAAAAATAATGGAAAATTCATTCACTTATTTTTTAATACAGGCACAAGCTATTTAGACAAGCAAATATTGGATTTTAAATTTTTGGCGAGTATTGAGCAAATTTCTAAACTACATTATTTACAAAGTGGTTACAAATACCGAAGTATGCTTAATATTAGTTTTGCTCAAACACTTAAAAATAAATTTAACGACGCACTATTCATCAATAGCATTTATGGTATACCTCAACTAACAAAGGAGAGAATTAATGGAGGCACTAGGCTAACTGCCAACTGGGAGTCCATATGGTATAATTCAAGGTCATTTTATGGATTTAGACAATCCCCTTTTGTTTTTGCCAATGTTACCTATATCCGAACCGTTGGGGATCCTATTAAAAGCGGGGATATATTTTCGTCCATTGGCGGAGGCACTAGGGTTAGAAATGAAAGCTTGATATTTGGGACGGTAGAAATCAAAGGATTTTATTTCCCTCGAACACATTTACAAGTTAGTCCTTGGAATATAAGTATCATAACTAACCTGAGATTTAAGTATAATTCCAACTTAATTTCAAAGCCCGATTTTGTACAAGTTAATTAAGATTTAGTCAACCTTTTTAAGCATTCATTGTTATACAGGTATGGTTCAAGCATATAATTTTTTAGCTAGTTGGCAGTTGTTCCCAGAGAAGTGTGAATTCGAATACCAGATTGTCCCAAAATCAGGAAACTACAAAATTGAATCAGTACATGCAGGCCATTTATTGAGCTTTGGTCATAATTGGGTAAGTATCGAAAATGAGGCGTTTTATGCTCAATATCAAGTAAACCCTAATGGAGAATTACATGATTTTGAAAATAAAGCATTAGGTGATTCTGTAGCTGCTGAAATCAAAAATGCATCATGTTTAACAGTTCAGTTTTATAAGGAAGATAAATTAGTCCTAAAAGTGGTTCACGAGATATTAGCCAATGGCTTTATGAAAGTGACACATTCAGGAAACAAAGAAAATGGAGATCCTTTTGTTAATACCGAAGTTTACCACAAACAATTAAGCGTGCTACCCTATGCATCCTCAGCAGGAAGTGTAGCCATTAGACCCACTAAGGAAGGAGTGATAAAACACAAGGCATTATCGGCCATGGAAGATCAAACCAATATGCAATTAAATCAAATCAAGGAGCAAATTGAATTATTGGCAAGACAGGCACAAGAAATTAGAAAAAGAAAGGAGTTAAGCTTAATGATTTATGAAGCTAAAATAACTTTCAAGCCTCAAATAGGTCAAATATATCATGTTTATGAAAAAACAGACGGCTCACATGTATTATCATTGGTAGCACCCACTGAATGGGGCGGCGGCGCTGGGCCATTTGCGCAATTTATAGCAACTGTAAAACTATTAGCTGATCACACTTGGATAGAATGCTAGTTTTTATTAAAGCTTAATTTTAAGGTAGGTTTTTCTGTAAAATTTAAAGTTAGCATCTATTAGTTAGCATCTAATTAGTTAATAACCATAATTAGCTAAAATAGCATCTACTCTTTTTTCCACTGCTGCATCTTTAATAACTGGTGGCGCATGATGCTTTTTGATAGTGGCATCAATAATTAACGGGCCTTTACAACCCCAATGTTTGTGGTCAACAAAAGCATCAATCCCATCAATATCATGTGAAGGATTTGCTCTTGTAAAAGTTGCCCATAAAAAGTTTTGCATATCACTTGCCATCCAAGCCGAATCTTCGGTTAATACCAACATGGCAACCCCTAAATTTTCTAACAATTCAGCTCCTAAACCATTTAACAAGGTTTGTAATAAATTGGTATTTATTTTAGCAGCATTCAAAGCAATTACACCTGGCATGATTAAATGCGCATCGGCATTTAAATTTTGAATGGCTTCAGGAACTTGTGTTGTCAATATTCTTTTCACTTCACCATAGGCAGCTAATACTAATTTGGATCCACTATTTAAATTTTCACCAGAATAGTCTAAGGTGTCAATTGTTGTATTGGTATAAAAATGTAAGTCCCTACTAAAATCCATTCGCTCTAAAATATATTTAAAAAACGCAGCTTCATTGTGCGTATCTAATTCAATATTGGATTTTGTATCTATTGACTTTTCTTCAGGTGCAGTAATCCATAAAAATTTAGCTAAACTTAATTGACCTGTACCTAAAATATGATTGGCAATGGTTAAAATTTCAGCAGGCTTTTTTGTTTGTAAATAAGGCGTGTAACGCTCACTACCTATGGCAAGCAATAATGGGTGCACTCCTGCAGCATCAACCGCATAAACTTCTTTCAATCCCGGTATTTCATTGGATATGGCAGCACCTGTCATCGCGTGAATTAATTGACCAAAACTAGTATCTTCTTGTGGTGGTCTTCCTACCACTGTAAAAGCCCATATTGCATTTTTTCTTGCATATACTTTATGCACTTTCATTAATGGAAAGTCATGTTGTAAACTATAATATCCTAAGTGATCGCCAAAAGGACCTTCGGGTTTATTTTCGTTTGGATATACTTCACCAGTAATTACAAAATCAGCATCCGTACTTACACAATAGCCGTCAACATAAGTATAATTAAATCGCTTGCCAGCTAAAACACCCGCAAAATTCATTTCACTCATTCCTTCAGGAAGCGGCATCACTGCAGCTACACTATGAGCAGGTGGCCCCCCAACAAATACACTTACTTTTAAAGGCAATCCTTTTTTATTCGCCTTGGTTTGATGCACTCCTATACCACGATGTAATTGATAGTGCAACCCAATCTCTTTATTTAATGCGTAATCATTCCCACTTAATTGAATACGATACATACCTAAATTCGCGTTCGCAATACCTGGCTTATCGGCATCCTCGGTATACACTTGCGGAAGGGTTACAAAAGCGCCTCCATCCATTGGCCAGTGTTGAATTAAAGGAAGGTCACTAATTTGAATTTCCTCAAATAATACGGGCTTAGTAAATGGAATGCCATTAGGTAATGCATTCACAGCAGCAGGTAAAGCACCCAATGTTTTAAATGGACTTTTAAGGGCAGCAGTTGGATCAATTTTGATATCAATTAACTGCTTTACTTTCGGTAGGGTATCTCTAAAAATAAATTCACTTCTCTCTAATGTCCCAAATATATTGGACGCTGCTCGGAATTTTGAGCCCTTCACTTTTTCAAATAATATAGCAGGTCCTTTTTGTTCAAAAATGCGTAAATGAATTGCCGCCATTTCCAAATGTGGGTCCACCTCCTCTTTAATACGCAATAGTTGACCGGTACGTTCTAAATCCAATAAACAAGCTTCTAAATTAGAATAGCCCATGATATATATTTGAGTTGCAAAAATAACTTAAATTCGCTCATGACTCGTTTAAGTGTAAACATAAATAAAATTGCCACCCTAAGAAATAGCCGTGGCGGGGACAACCCAAATTTAATTCAAGTAGCAAAGGATTGTGAGCGTTTTGGCGCGGAAGGCATAACTGTTCATCCAAGACCTGATGAAAGACATATTCGTTATCAGGATGTTTATGATTTAACTAAAATTGTTACCACAGAGTTCAACATTGAAGGAAATCCCAAGGAAGATAAGTTTGTGGAATTGGTATTGGCCACTAAACCGCATCAAGTTACTTTGGTTCCTGACGCTTTGAATCAATTGACAAGTGATCATGGATGGGATACTATTAAGGAACAAGCTTATTTAAAAGAGATTATTGCAAAATTTAAAGCTGCCGGAATTCGTGTTTCCATTTTTGTTGACCCAATCGAGGAAATTGTTCGTGCAGCTGCAACTACAGGAACCGATCGCATTGAATTATACACCGAAGCATTTGCACGTGAATTTGCACAAGGAAATAAAGAAGCCGCTGTTGCACCATATGTTAATGCAGCAAAACTTGCACATGAATTAGGATTAGGTATTAATGCTGGTCATGATTTAGACAGATTCAATTTAAGTTTTTTGTCAAAAGCCATTCCTTATATGGACGAAGTAAGTATCGGACATGCCTTAATCAGCGATGCACTTTATTTAGGATTAGAAAACACCATACAATTATATAAACGCGCATTGCACGTGTAAAAATTCAAACCAACTTATATGCATAAAAGTAAATGGCTGTATTTTATTTTATTTAACTTAATCATAAATTTACCTGCATGTGCGCAAAAAAGTTTTGGTCCCTTACCTACCAAGGAGCAACTAGCATGGCATGAAAAAGAGTTTTATTTATTTATGCATTTTGGACCTAATACGTTTACCGATTTGGAATGGGGACATGGAAGCGAGGATCCAAAAGTTTTTAATCCAACTGCATTAGATTGTAACCAGTGGGCAAGTATTGCGAAAGCAGCGGGTGCTAAAGGCATTATCATCACCGCCAAACATCATGATGGATTTTGTTTATGGCCTAGTAAATACAGCAAGCATACTGTAAGAGAAAGTAATTGGATGAATGGCAATGGCGATGTATTAAAAATGTTATCAGAAGCTTGTAAAAAACAAGGAATTGAAATGGGTGTATACATTTCACCATGGGATAGAAACCATCCTGATTATGGTACCCCAAAATACAATGAAATTTATATTAATACCATGAAGGAATTATTAACCGGCTATGGTAAATTTTTTGAACTATGGTGGGATGGCGCAAACGGCGAAGGCCCTAATGGGAAAAAGCAAGTGTATGATTTTACTCGCTTCAAAGACAGTGCATTAAAATACCAGCCTCAGCTAGTTATATTTAGTGATATTGGACCACATGTAAGGTGGATTGGAAATGAAAACGGTATTATTAATGAAACCAATTGGAATTTATTAGACACTGCAGGATTTAAACGTGGTGAAGGAGCACCTGCTAATGATACTTTAAACAGAGGTAATTATAATGGTAAAAATTGGATTGGTGCCGAAGCCGATGTATCCATTCGCAAGGGATGGTTTTATCATAAGGAAGAAGACAACACTGTAAAATCAGGAAAAACCCTTTACGATTTATATTTAAAATCAGTAGGTAGAGGAGGAAACTTATTATTAAATGTGCCGCCTAACCGAAAGGGATTAATTGACCCACTAGACTCAGCTTCCTTAATGCAGTTTAAACAAATACGTGATAAGGCATTTGCGAATGATGTATTCAAAACTGCAAAAATATTACGTACAAAAAATAGTATCGAAGCACATTTAACGCAGGAAGTAGAATTGAATACCATTGTTATAAAAGAAGATATCAGTAAGGGACAAAGAATTGTAAAATTTGAAGTGACTGGTGGTAATGATTTAAAGCAATTCCACAAAATTACTGAAGGAACCACTATTGGACATAAACGTATTTTGACATTCCCTAAGCAGCAATTAAAATACATTCGTATTCACGTGACTGAGTACAAGGCAATTCCAATATTAAGTTCAGTAGCAGGTTATAACATACAGTAAACGATGAGATTTTCGCTAAAAATGGACATAAGATTATCGCTAAAAATGCATAAAAAGCCCATTTAAATGAGATTAATTATCTTTGCACTCATAACAACAAACTAGCACTTTATGGCAAGTCCAGCAATTGTAGGTATCATCATGGGAAGCGATAGTGATTTAACTGTAATGCAGGCAGCTGTAGATACTTTAACTACTTTCAATATCCCTTTTGAATTAACAGTGGTATCGGCACATCGCACGCCAGAAAGAATGATGGAATACGCTAAAACAGCTAGACATAGAGGTTTAAAAGTAATCATCGCTGGTGCAGGTGGTGCCGCTCATTTACCAGGCATGGTTGCAGCTATCACAAGTTTACCTGTTATTGGAGTTCCTATTAAATCAAGTAATTCAATTGATGGTTGGGATTCCATATTATCAATTTTACAAATGCCCAATGGTGTTCCTGTGGCAACAGTTGCTTTAAATGCAGCAAAAAATGCAGGATTATTAGCAGCTCAAATTATTGGTAGCTCAGATGCTGCCATTGGTAATGCTATGGAAGCTTATAAAGTAAATATGAATTCAGAAGTATTGGCTAAAGTGGATAAACTAAAAGGACAATTCAATAACGAATTTGATCAATAAGTTTTATTGAATAAAGTTTACTCGGTTTCGGAAGTAAGTATGGTAAAACTTTGTTGTAAGGTGTTGGAATTTTTTAATACTGCTTCAACCCAATCCCACCCATAATCCCCTACCCATTCTGCAAAATTATCAACCCTTTCTTGCAAACTATTTTCTGGGAACAATTGCTTTTTAATATGCTGTATGCGCTCTATTGCAACTGCTTGTTTCTTTTTTTCTGCCTTTAATATTTTCTTTTCTAACTCCCCTATTTTTTTAATAGACTGAACCGACAAATTCATAGTATGATCACCCAAAGTGCCATCCACTTGAATGGCTTGATTTTGTATTTGAGAATACAGTGTTTTCATTGCTTCAATGGATGCTTCCAATGACAAGTCAAGTTTGGTGTTAGCCTTTACATACGCAACTTCTAAATCCAATGATGTCTTGAATAAATCGGTTAATTCAAAACCTAATTCATTCCATTGCTTTGACATTTTTGTATTAATA
>CANETM010000048.1 GCA_947441205.1 Bacteroidota bacterium
AGATTTTTGCTTTTGTCGCAGGTTAGTCAAATTGTAATTTACGGATGTTATCAACCACTCATTTGCCTTTGGTATTTGATTATATTGAATAGCAATTTTTGCCATTTCAAAATATATAATATCCTTAAATGGCTTGTATTTTTCCTTTTTTGTGATACGCTCTAAATTCTTAGCTAGTACTTGCCAATCACTATTTGCATTATTGGCTTGTATTCGAACTAAATTTATGATAGCATATACGCCAATGATTGGGTTGGGGGAATTATTACTTGCCTTTTTAAACCAATAATATGCCTTATTTACATTATTGGCTTTTTGCCATAACTGTCCAATTAAAAAATACCATCTACTTTTACCGTTTGCATCCATTGCATTAGGGATAGCCTCAATTAGGTTTATAGCTGCCTTATCATACATTTCCATTAAATAATAACCATAAGCAAATTGCTCATGTAAAAATGGTTGTAAACGCTTAGGAAAGTTGGCGTCCGCTTTTAGTAATTCCAATAAACTTATGCCCTCATTAATTTGGTTTGCTTCCAAATAATTACGAGCCTGCCAAATCATACTTTCATTTCTGACATTCGCATTTTCCCAAATACGATTATTTTCTTTGGTTGCAATTGAAAATTTACCATTTGTGTTTCGAAGATTACTTCCAATTGGTAAATCAATACCGTCTTCTTGATTATCAAATGAATAATTGATAAACTGTAATATACTACCTGCAGTATCAAAGTTTTTATGAAATAAATAGGATTTTGCTAAAAGCAAATATGCATCGTCAACCCAATTGCTTCTCAAGTCATGTAAAACAATATTGGCATTACAACGGTAAATAATGGAGTCGATACTACTTTTGGAAATATTTGCTAAATCATAGTCATAAAAGCTAAGTAAGTTGCTATAATCTTCTTCATATTGATCTCTGGCATTTTGTATTATTTCCTTTAATTCCTCCTCGGCATTAAATAAGTAGTTGTATTGAGAAACTGTATTTTGATATGCTCTTCTTCCTAGTGTATATTTTTTATTCAATAATATTTCATATGGTAAAGGTCTTTCTTCTTCTTGCGGGGCTAATTTTTGAACAGTTTTATTTAACTGATCATTTGCTGCTTGTTTTACAACATTGGCTTTGTTTAATATGTCCCCTTTTACTTTTTTTTGTGTTGAATCAAGAATAGCATTTACTTTTTTTACAATTTTTAATTGGTTAATATTAAAAATGCTATTTGAAGTGTCCTGTGCCTGAAGATGCGTTGGGAACATTATGATTAACATAATTATTCCATACCCGAGATGATAGAAATTTGAAATTGGTTTACTTACAAACATAATATGACTAAAAACTCCTTAAAAGTACAATTTATATGCTTTATTTTAACAAAAATTGCAATACCATCGTATCTTTAACAGGTATTTATCCATATGCCAAATTTAGATATCAATAATACCTTTAAAAGGACCAGTAACACTTACCGTTTAGTGGTGACCAATGATGATACTTATGATGAAGTGGCAGCTATCAGATTTTCTAGAAATTCGGTATATATAGGTGTTAGCATTTGTTTTATTTTATTAGTTGGGTTAACAATTGGTTTAATTGCTTTTACACCACTTAAATATTATATTCCTGGGTATGGTTTAAAGGAAAGTAGGACAACATTGCAGTTACTTAAAATTAAAACTGATTCTTTAGAACAATCCATGCATGAGAAAGACATTTATCTGGAAAGTTTAAGGAAGGTTTTAAATACTAATACACCTCAGCAATTGGATACCCTCCCTCTTCAAATTAGTGATGGTAAAAAAATAACTGATTAACATTTATAAATTGAAGAATATTCCAACAAATAGTAATAAAATTGTTTGGTCTAAATTCGCGGGTTTAGCTTCTCAGTGGGCCGTTGCCATTTTTATTTTATTATTTTTTGGTAAGTACATAGATGGGCTTCATTTAATTAAGGTTAAGACACCCATTTTTATATGGTTGTTTCCTTTTATTTTCATTATTTTTTCGTTAATCCGAATAATTAAGGAAACAAATACAGCAACTAAAAATTCCGATAATCATAATTCATAATTTTTCATAAAATCATTATAATGACGCGTAAACAAATTGCACCCATTCTATTTTTATTCGTTTTAATAAATAGTTTATTATTAGTTGGCAATGCCTATTTTACTGAACCTAATTTCATTAAGTATAAATTTATAATGGTTGTTAATTTAATGTTGTTTTCTCTGTCTATTTTTAATTACATTAGGCTTAAGAAAATGGATGATAAAAACCCTCATGCCATGATAAGATCAGTAATGGTCGGTACTTTATTGAAAATGTTAATTTTCGCAGGTGCTGCCTTAGCTTATGCTACTCAAACAAAAACGCCAGTAGGTATGGCTACATTGCTTATTAGTATGGTATTGTATTTAATTTATACATGGCTTGAGATTAGGTGGACTCAAATAAAAAAATCCTAATTTATTGATATTTAAATGGCAAAAATTGAACATCCATTAGCAGCCCTTCGTCATTATTTACCTGATGGTGCATTTGAACCTGTTGTACATTTAATTAATTTATACAAAGTTCACTTAACCGTTATCAAGGAACGAAAATCAGTTTTAGGTGATTATAGACATGCAGGAATGGGATCCAATCATAAAATTTCAGTAAATGGAAATTTAAATAAGTATGAGTTTTTAATTACGCTGCTTCATGAACTCGCACATTTATTATGTTTCGAGCAATTCAAAAATAGGGTAGAAGCACATGGAAAAGAATGGAAAAATATATATAGTACTTTATTAGTTGAATTTATCCAACTGGATATTTTCCCTGCTGATATTAAAAAAAGTTTACAAAAAACATTACTTAACCCAGCAGCTACAGCCAATGGTGAAACGGCATTATTATTAGTTTTACGTAAATATAATGAGGTGAAAAAGGAAGGGCTTTCATTTGTCGCTCATTTGCCAGAAGGTACTTTATTTGAATCCTTAAAGGGACGCATTTTTTGTCGAGGCAAAAAGCGCCGAATACGAATAGAGTGTGTTGAAGTTGCCACTGGGCTTGTGTATTCTTTTAGTGCACTCACTGAAGTGAAAGTAGTACAAGGATAAAGCGTATGAAAAGAAACAAGAAAGGCCTCGATATTCGAGGCCTTTCTTTGAAAATCATAAGAGGATAATTTGAAGCCCGTCAAATTTTAATTTAGGGCTGAGAAATTATCAAGCAACAGCTTGCTTCACTAAATCAGCTGCCTCGCTTAATAAGATAGCAGATTGAACTTTCAAGCCGCTTTCGTCAATTAATTTTTTTGCTTCCACAGCATTTGTTCCTTGTAAACGAACTATGATAGGAATATTAATATTGCCTAATTTATTGAAAGCTTCAATTACACCAGCAGCAACACGATCGCAACGAACGATACCACCAAAAATGTTAATTAATATAGCTTTTACATTAGGGTCTTTCATGATAATTCTAAATCCTGCCTCAACAGTTTGTGCATTTGCAGTACCGCCTACGTCTAAGAAGTTAGCTGGCTCACCACCACTTAACTTAATCATATCCATAGTAGCCATTGCTAATCCAGCACCGTTAACCATACAGCCCACATTACCATCTAACTTTACAAAGTTCAAGTTAAATTCACCAGCTTCTACTTCGGTAGGATCTTCTTCAGTAACATCACGCATTGCCAATAAATCAGGATGACGCATTAATGCATTATCATCTATGTTCATTTTACAATCTACTGCAATCATTTTATCGTCAGAAGTTTTGAATAAAGGGTTTATTTCTAACATTGCACAATCTAATCCAACGTATGCATTATATAAATTGGTCACGAATTTTACGCAGCTCTTTAAGGCTTCTCCACTTAATCCTAAGTTGAAAGCAATTTTTCTGGCTTGGAATCCTTGTAAGCCACCACCAGGGTGTACCCACTCTTTGTAAATTTTTTCAGGAGTATCGTGTGCTACGTCCTCAATATTCATTCCTCCTTCAGTACTATACATAATTACATTCATTCCTTTTGTACGATCTAAAAGAATAGACAAGTAAAACTCTTTAGTAGGTTGAGGGCCATCATAATAAACGTCTTGTGCAACTAAAATTTGGTTAACTACTTTTCCAGCAGCTCCAGTTTGAATGGTAACCAATGTTCCACCTAATATGTTTTTTGCAAATTTTTCAATGTCTTCAGCTGACTTACCGACAGCTACACCACGTTGATCAGTACCAACAATAGTTCCTTTTCCACGACCACCTGCATGAATTTGTGCTTTAACAACAGCAAATTTATTGTTGGTATCTGCTGCTATTTTTTTATAAGCCGCAACAGCGTCTTCTACATTTTTTACTGCGACCCCTTCTTGAACTGGGACATTGTACTTTTTTAGTAATTCTTTTGCTTGGTATTCGTGCAGATTCATGTTGATGAAATTTTGGCGAAGATACTAGAATAATAGCAAAAATCTAGTCAAAATTGAACTAATAAAAGGTATAAAAATATATTTTGTTGTTTAAACATTGATTTGTAATTTTGGAGTCTATGAATTTTGTAGGATATTTATAAATAAATTTAAAAAAAAACAATACAATATGAAAAAAATCATGTTATCAGTTGTGATGCTTGCATCAGTAGCTTTAATTTCTTTTGCTCCAAAAACATCAAAAACAGAGGAAACAACTTTCTCAGTAGATGCTACCAAAAGTAGAGTTGATTTTACGGGTTCAAAAACAAGCGATTTTCACACTGGATATTTCCCAGTTAAATCAGGTTCTGTAAAAGTGGTTGATGGCAAATTAGTGGGTGGTACTTTTGCAGTTAATGTTGCTGGAATAAAAGTAACTGATGGAGCGGGTGATAATTTAATGAAGCACCTTATTTCAGCTGATTTTTTAGATGCTGTAAACTTTGCAGAAGCAACTTTTACAATAAATAGCGTTAATTATACAAGAGCTGATAGAGCTACAGTAAGCGGTGATCTTAACTTACATGGAGTTAAAGCGCCTATTACTTTTGTTGCATATATCAGAAGTGTTGATCCAGCTAAAGGTTTCTTTGCTGAAGCTTTCTTCCCATTAGATAGATCTGTATTTGGTGTAAAATATGGTATTGGTGCTATTGATACTGACGTTCAATTAGCGATCCATTTATATGCTAAAAAATAGTTTTACTATTTTGAAATCAGACGAAGTCTGATTGAAGCATTCAAAAAATGCTCATTCAAAAAAATACCCCTAATTAAAATTTAGGGGTATTTTTTTACCTACGGCAATTCGTATTTTTTGAAAAGAAACTTTTTCAATTATATTGATCAAATCTCGTAACGCTCTTTTAGTATATGCAAATGGTGCAATGCGTGTCCAAAAATGATAAAACCTAATGCATTTACGGACATTGGATTATTGCTAGCTGTACCCATGCTTTTTATTTGATCATCGGTGAATGAAGCAAACATTATATTAGTGGACTGTCTAACAACGCGCCATTCAACTAACATATCCTTCCAGTTTCTATTGGCAGCAGTTCCGTTTTTAGCATACTCATTTTCATCAAATCCTGCAATAGCATTTGGCTCTTTTCTTGCAATGGCAAGTGCTCGGTAGGCAAATATTCTTTCTGTATCAATTACATGTTGAAACATTTGCTTGATTGTCCATTTATCTGGGCCATATGCGTAATTTATTTTTTCCAAAGGAATGGCTGCCCAAAAATCAATGATGCGATCATTGTATTGTTGCACCAAAATGCTATAATCTTTACCACTTGTGTGGTTTATATAAGTTTGATAATAACTACCATACTCGGTCGCGCTGGGTCTTGACATATTTGTTATTTAGGGGTGATTTATATTTTATGGGGTTATGTATAAGTGTAATTAATTCTTGGATTTATTTTTTGACTTATTAGATGCTTTTTGACTATTGTAGATACTGGCAATTTGAATTGCTTTTGCTGCATTTACAATACCTCCTGCAGAAGCAATTTCAGAAAAACTTTTAGCTTCATCTTTTTGAGGAATATCATAACTAATGTCTTGTTCATTTGGTTTCCAAACACTTTGCTTAATTATTTTTTTAACCTTCACAGCTGATAGGGAAGGGAAGTAAGATCGAATCATTGCAGCAATATGACTAACAATGGGTGCGGCCATACTTGTTCCTTGTAAGAAACCATAATTGTTTGCGCCTGGTATGGTTGAATATATTTTTTCACCAGGTGAAAGTACATCAACAATTGCTGGACCAAAATTACTGAAGTCCGTTAGCAGTGTTTCATTGATGAAAAAATCACTACTAGCCGCAACTGTAATAACATTTTTTGCAGTATCCTTTAAATAATAGGAGTAGGGATTTGGATAAACTGGTTTAACATTCAAGTCATAATATTCATTACCTGCAGCATGAATAATTAATACATCTTTACTTGCTGCATATCTAATGGCACTATCCACCCAAATTTGTTCTGGAGAATAGGACTTGCCAAAACTCATATTAATTACTTTAGCTCCATTGTCAACGGCGTATCTAATTCCTAGAGCAACGTCTTTATCATATTCATCACCATTAGGCACTACGCGTACACCCATTATTTGAATGGAGGGGTATAATTTATTTACGTTCCAACTACTATCGGGAATACTTGCAACCAAGCCAGCAACATGGGTTCCATGTTTTGCACCGGGACCTGTAATATCATTGTTCCCATAAAATTTATCTGCAAGACTTTCATAATTATCTTTAATGATACTTGCCCTAATGTTTTCAGGTGGAGTTGATTTTGCTTTGGCTGATTTGTCTTTTCCTTCAATGTATTCTTTCAATTCATTAACCACCTCGGTATAAGGTGTTTCCTTTTCAATACCAATAATTTGTGCAGTTCTTAGGTAGGCTAATTTGGCATCCAATGTTGTTCGACCCAATGGTTGAAATGGTTCCAATGTTTGAATCGTAAAATTTGTATCGTTGATTTCCTTAATAATAGATTTGCCTAATTTTTGCAGGGCATTAGTGGCCATTTTTATATACTGTAAATTCGCCGCGTCCTCTTCGGTAAATTCAATTTCTTTTGCAGTTTGTTTCCAAACTTGGTATTGATTTTTTTGAAGCTCGGTTTTTAAATCATTTGTGTCTGTGATATTTTCAAACTGAGATTTAAATCTGTGGTAAATCCTAGATTTCTCGTCTGCGGCTTTGTCAATATTTTGTCCATCTTTTCCTCCTAAAAAATTCCATCCATGCATATCATCGATATATCCATTCTTGTCATCGTCAACACCATTTTTGGGAATTTCTTTAGGGTTAGTCCATAGTTTATTTTTCAAATCCAGGTGAGTGGTATCCACTCCGCCATCCATGACGGCAACAATAATAGGCGTTGGCTTATTATTAATAGTTGCTAAATATTGATATGCTTGTCTTAAACTAATACCATGAACGGTATCCTTTTGATAATCCTTCCAATGCCAGTTAATATTGGACACATTCGTTTGTGCATCCACCATTAAAAATGCAAAAAATAAAATTGCAAAAACAAATAAACGCTTCATATAACTATAAATCAAATTTAATTCCTTGTGCAAGTGGTAAAGTAGTACTCCAATTTATTGTATTTGTTTGTCGTCGCATGTATGCTTTCCAAGCATCACTTCCACTTTCTCTACCTCCACCTGTTTCTTTCTCACCTCCAAATGCGCCACCAATTTCAGCACCACTTGTTCCAATATTTACATTTGCAATTCCACAATCGCTTCCTTGTGCTGATAAGAATAACTCAGACTCTCTCATATTTAATGTCATAATCGCAGATGATAAACCCTGAGGTACATTGTTTTGAATTGCAATAGCTTCTTCAATAGTTTTATATTTCATTACATATAAAATAGGAGCGAAGGTTTCATGTTGTACGATTGCATATTCAGGTTTAGCTTCTGCAATACATGGTTTTACATAACACCCACTTTCAAATCCTACTCCTTCTAATACGCCTCCTTCAATTAAAAATTTACCGCCTTCTTTTTTACATGCTTCGATACTTTGTAAATATAGTTTAACAGCATCTTTATCAATTAAAGGGCCCATGTGATTGTTCGCATCTAATGGGTCGCCAATTTTAATTTGTTGGTAAGCCTTAGTTAATTTTTCAACAAAGCGATCGTAAACATTTTCATGAATAATTAAACGTCTAGTACTTGTACATCTTTGACCAGCAGTTCCTACAGCTCCAAATACAGCGCCGATTAAAGACATATCTAAATCAGCATTTTCAGTAATGATTATTGCATTATTTCCGCCTAATTCCAAAATTGTTTTACCAAGACGTCCTGCAACCGCTTTATTTAGTTCTTTACCCATTCTTGTTGATCCAGTTGCAGAAATTAATGGTATGCGTGTGTCATTGCTCATCCACTCTCCAACTTCACGTCCTCCTTGTATTAAATTATTTACACCTTCTGGTACCTTATTTTCTGTAAAAACTTTTGCTACAATGTTTTGTATGGCATTACCACAAAGTGGCGTTTTTTCACTAGGCTTCCAAACCGTAACGTTTCCACATACCCATGCTAAAGCAGCATTCCAACTCCAAACAGCTACTGGAAAATTAAAAGCTGAAATAATACCAACTATACCCATGGGATGCCATTGTTCATACATTCTATGCGAAGGTCTTTCGCTATGCATGGTTAAACCGTATAGTTGTCTTGATAAGCCTACTGCAAAATCACATATGTCAATCATTTCTTGTACTTCACCTAAACCTTCTTGTAAACTTTTTCCCATTTCATAGCTTACTAATTGACCTAATGATTGTTTTTCTGCTCTTAATGCTTCACCAAGTTGTCGAACTACTTCGCCTCTTTTGGGTGCTGGCCATTTTCTCCATTCCAAAAAAGCAGATGAAGCAGTTGTAATAACTTTTTCATATGCTTGTTTATCAGTCATGTTAACGGCGCCAATTAAGTTTGCATCAACAGGGGAGAAGCTTGAAATTAAGGCTCCTTTACTTGCCACGACTGTGGTTCCTGTCGAGGTACCTTCGTTTTCTTTCTTTAAATTCAACTGCTTTAAAAATTCCATACTTATTTTTTAATTTTTTCTATAATATTTGTTGTGGAAAAACCATCAACAATTGGATTGATGATTACTTTACCTCCATTAGCAATCACTTCTTTTGCACCTACAATTGTTTCAATGGTGTAGTCGCCTCCCTTCACTAATACATCAGGTAATAGTGTGGTAATTAATTCATATGGGGTGTCTTCTTCAAAAACAACAACTGCATCTACCAATACTAAATTAGCCATTACCAATGCACGACTCTCTGTTGAGTTAATTGGGCGTTCTGGGCCTTTTAGTCGCTTAACACTAGCATCGCTATTTATGCCTACAATTAAATAATCAGCTTCTTTAGCTGCTTGTGCAATTGAAAACAAATGACCTTGGTGTAAAATGTCAAAACATCCATTTGTAAAAGCTACGGTTTTGCCAATTACTTTCCATGCGCTTATCATGGCTTTTGCTTGTTCAATAGTCAGAATCTTTTTTTGTATGCCTTCTACAAATCTCATATTATTTGACTTGTTTATTGATGATAGGTAATATGATTAAACTTAATCCC
>CANETM010000049.1 GCA_947441205.1 Bacteroidota bacterium
TGCGTTAACATCACACCCTTTGGTGTACCCGTTGTTCCTGATGTATAAATAAATGTAGCTACCTGATCAACTGGAACTGTTTTTTTTATGGCCTCTACCTGTTCTAGTTTTTCAGTATCATTTGTTTTTAATTCAGTCCAATGTTTGGCTCCAGGTATTTTATCAAAAGTATAAACCTCCTTTAAACAACTGACTTGATCCTTAATGGACATTACTTTATTATATAACTCCTGGTTGCTTGCAAACATATATTTAACCGACGCATCATTTAATATAAATGCCAATTCAATTGGATTTGTTGTTGGATAAACTGGAACCCATATTACGCCTATTTGTTGCGTTGCCATATCGGCAATTAACCATTCAGGACGATTGGTACTTATCACCGCAATTTTATCGCTGCCTTCAGGTGTAAAATTATGAGCTGATAATCCAAGGTTTAATAAACCTGCACTTAATTCGTTAACGTTTTGGGCTACTTCCTGTGTGGAATATTTGCTCCAATTACCGTTTTCTTTGGCTACCAACATGTCCTCTTTAGGAAAATGTTGCAATTGATGTTCGATACAATCGAATAGTCTTTTACATTCCATAGTTAAGCAAATTTGTATTACAAAATACTAATAATGGCGCAGAAAAAAAAGTTATAAACTTGATAAAAATATAAAACCCAGCGTCATGCTGGGTTTTTAAAACTTATGTTGAATTAATAAATAAAATGTGTCAACAATCCGTCTCTTAGTTTCGGTTCAAACCAAGTACTTTTTGGAGGCATGACTTCACCAGCATCTGCGATATTAAATAATTGATCAATCGTTACAGGGTATAAGCTAATGGCTAATTGCATTTCCCCACTGTCTACTCTTTTTTCCAATTCACTCAAACCTCTTATACCTCCTACAAAGTCAATTCGTTTATCAGTTCGTTGATCCAAAATACCCAATAATTTGGATAAGATATTGTTGGATAAAATAGTGACATCCAATACTCCAATTGGGTCGTTGTCATTGTAAGTGCCTGGTATTGCCTTTAAGGTGTACCACTTACCTGCTAAATACATCCCAAAGCTGTGCAATTCAGTTGGTTTATAGGCTCCCTCATGTTCCGATACCTCAAATACATTGTTTAATGCTGCGATAAATGACTCAGCACTATGTCCATTCAAATCCTTGATAACACGGTTATAATCCATGATATACAATTGATTAGATGGAAATAAGGTGGTTAAAAAATAATCAGGGCCTGTGCTGGATTTAATAATTATATCATTGGGGTTTGCATTTGCACTCTCCTCCAACAATGCCAATTTCACCTTTGCAGCTGATGCAGCACGATGGTGACCATCAGCTATATAGGTGCAAGGCACTTCATTTTCAAACAATTGTGTGATTTGCGCAATAGTGTCCTCATCACTTACAGCCCAAACCGTATGCTGAATGCCGTCATCGGCTATAAAATCATATACCGGATTTTTAGTGGTCTTCCATTTGTCAATCAAAGCATCGATAGTTGCTTGATTGCGATAAGCTAAAAATACATTACCTGTTTGAGCACCCGTTGTTTTAATATGATTTATACGATCTAATTCTTTTTCTGGTCTAGTAAATTCATGTTTTTTAATAATGTCATTATTATAATCATCAATACTACTTACACAAACTAATCCTGTTTGCGCGCGTCCATTCATTATTAATTGATAAATATAATAACATGGTTTTGATTCTTTAAATAATACATCTCTTTGTGAAAATGCATTTAAATTTTCTAAAGCTAAGTCATAAACTTTTTGATTATGTATATCGGTTGATTCAGGTAAATCAATTTCACTTTTTGTAATGTGTAAAAAAGAATATGCATTACCAACTGCTTCGATTTTTGCTTCCGCACTATTTAAAACATCGTATGGTTTACTTGCTACTTGCTTCGCTAATTGAGGCTGAGGTCTGAGCGCTTCAAAGGGTCTAATTTTTGCCATGAAGGCAAATATCGTTCTTTTTTTTGAGTAATTATTCTTTTGTTGAACCTGTTTTTTTGGTTATTAAACTAAGAAAAATTCTCCATCAATTCACAGAATGCTTGTACACTACTAATTGGCAATGCGTTATACATACTAACTCTTACTCCACCCACCGTTCGGTATCCTTTTACGCCAATCATGCCTTTGTTTTTACATAAAGCTAAAAAAGATTCCTCTTTGCTTGGGTCTGTTAAAAAGAAAACAGCATTCATGATACTTCGATCTTCTTTTGCAATCGGACAATAAAATGCTGGCAATGAATCAATGGTGTTATATAATAATTCCGCTTTCGCTTTATTACGTTTTTCCATTTCAATTAATCCTCCTTCTTTTTCAATCCAACGTAAAGTTAATAAGCTAACATAAATTGAAAATACAGGTGGTGTATTTAATAATGAACCCGCATCAATGTGTTTTTGATAATCTAAAATAGCAGGTATTTGTCGTTTTACTTTTCCTAACAAAGATTTTTTAATAACTACTAATGTTACACCTGCAGCACCCATGTTTTTTTGTGCACCTGCATAAATTAAATCAAATTGTTTGTAATTAGTAGGTCTACAAAATATGTCGGAACTCATATCACCAATTAAAGGCACATTCACCTGTGGATATTGATGCCATTGGGTTCCCTCCACTGTATTATTGGTGGTGATATGTAAATAACTGGTGCCTTCAGGTAATACCAATTGTTTATTTAAATAAGTATGTTTCTTGTCCGACGTGTCAGCAACAACTGTAACTGGTCCGAAAATTTTTGCTTCTTTTACTGCTTTATTTCCCCACACTCCATTATCACAAATTGCAGCCATTCCATTTTCATCTAATAAATTCATAGGGACTTGCATAAATTGCATTGTGGCACCTCCTTGTAAAAAAAGTACTTCATATTCGTCACCTATATCCATTAATTTTTTCACAGTTGCTTTAGCTTCTTCCACTACTTCCACAAACCAACTTGTACGGTGTCCAATTTCTAAAATAGATAAACCCGTACTGTTAAAATTATGAATAGCCGCTGCAGCTTGTTCCAATACTTGTGCTGGTAAAATAGCAGGACCTGAATTAAAATTGTGCAATTGCATTTTCTGAATTAATTAAAAACTTAATATTTATTATTTTGCTTTCTCAACATTAATGGATGTACCTTTTCTATACATCAAATGATGCTGTTGCATCATTTTCTTCCTCGACAGTTGTTACACCACCTGAAATTGCATATTTCATTGCTTCAGCAGCATTGATATGTTTTGGTAATTTTTTTATTTTTGATAATGGAACAATAAATGATATACCAGATATTGCATAAGAGTGGGGAACATATACAGTCACGTGATCTTTTAATCCTAAATGTTCACAATTTTCTTGCGTGATAAAACCAATCCTGAAAACATCGTCGGCATCAATGGCAACTAATACTGGTTTGTCAAATTTTTTATTACTGCCAGCAAATGCTTCTAAAAACTCTTTAACTGAGCTATAAATAATTTTTATACCTGGTGTTTTTTCAAGCACTTTATCAAATACCGAAACAAGTCTTTCTAAAAAATATAATGAAGAAAGCCAACCAATTATTAGCACTAATGAAATAACAACCACAAAACCCAATCCAGTTACTTTTGGAATTTGACCATTCACTGAAGCAAAACGAATCGGGAATAATGTATTTAAAATATTGGGCAAGAAATTGTCAACCCAATTAAACAAACTAACAATTACCCATACTGTAATTCCTATTGGAGCAAGCACGATAACACCCTGGAAAAATAGCTGTGCTAAGTATGAAAAAAACAGTTTTCTTTTGACTTTGTGCCTTAAACTGGGCATTTGTTATGATTTAGAGGCCAAATTTCCACCTTTTTTACCATTCAACATAAATAATTAAATATTTACACTGGAAACTTTGAAAACGAAAAAAGTTTCGGTAGTTTTGCGCCTCAAATTGAACTATGGAGAATAGAATATTGCTCAAATCAAGGGAATTAATGACCAAACATGGTGTCAAGCACGTCACTATGGACGATTTAGCTTCTCAATTAGGAATTAGCAAAAAGACGATATACCAGTTTTACAAGGACAAAGACGCCGTGGTGATGGCGGTTGTGAACCTAGAATTGGAAGAACAATCCTTGAAATGTCAAGAAACACAAAATATGGCTGAAAATGCTGTTCATGAAATGTATATGATGTTACAGGACATTCAGCTAATGTTCAAAAATATGAACCCAATGACCATGAACGAATTGGCTAAATATTATCCTGAAGCATTTGCTCGTATCCAAAATCATAAGGATGAATTCATGCATAAAATCATTAAAACAAACTTGGAAAAAGGTATAGAACAAGGTGTTTACCGAAAGGAAGTTGATCCTGAAATACTATCTATTTACCGATTAGAAACCAGCTTCGTTCCATTTAATACAGAACTATACCCGTTTAGCAAATTTGATATTGGTAAAGTGACACTTCAAATAATTGAAAATTTCATTTACGGTGTTATGTCCATTAAAGGAATTGAATTAATGGAAAAATATAAAAGTGTAGAATCAAATAACAAAGTAATTGAAATTGAAAAAGAAACAAGTGCATAGACACTTGTTGATGTAAGCAAAATGAATAAAATAAATTAAACAAGCAATAAATAAACAAAATGAAAAAACTATTTTTTTTCTTTCTAGGTTTTTCCATTGTCCACTTGAGTCAAGCACAAGAGGCCAAAAAATCGGTTCACGAATTTTCACTTGATCAATGTGTTGAATTTGCACAAAAAAATAATGTGCAAGTTAAAAACTCATTATTAGCTATTGAGGTACAAGCGCAAATAAATCGTGAAATTGCAGCTGCTGCATTGCCAAACATTACAAGTAGTACAGGTGTTGTTAATTATACAACAATTCCAACTTCACTTTTACCAGCACAAATATTTGGTGGAGCTGCTGGCACTTTTATACCTGTTCAGTTTGGTACAAAATATAATGCAAACTATGGTATAAACCTTCAGCAATTATTGTTTGATGGTCAAGTGTTTATAGCACTTCAAGCACGTGCTACATCTATGATTTTGCAAAAACAAAATTCAGCTTTAACACAAGAGGCCATAAAAGCAAACATTTATAAAATTTATTATCAGCTATCCGCTAGTAAAACGCAGCTAAATATTTTAGATGCAAATATTAGCCGCTTAGGTGCACTAGCTCATGATGCAGAAATAATGTATAAAAATGGATTTGCCGAAAAATTAGATGTTGATAAAGTAATAGTTCAATTAAATAATTTAGAAACTGAAAAAATAAAAGCCAACAATAGCGTTGCCATTGGATATATGGGTCTTAAAATGTTAATGGGAATGCCCGTAAAGGACAGCCTGGTTTTAACAGATGTAATCAATGAAAAGAGTTTGACAAATGATATTTTAACAGAGTCCGATTTTAAATATGATGTTAGAAAAGATTTTCAATATTTAAGTACAGCGAAAAAAATGAATGAATTCAATGTTAAAAGATATCAATTAAGCAATTTGCCAACAATAGCCCTTGGTGGAAGTTATTCTAAAAATGCACAAAGAAGTAAGTTTGATTTATTTGAAGGGGGTAATTGGTTCACTACTTCCTTAGTTAGTTTAAATATTAGTCTTCCAATTTTTAATGGCTTTTCAACCGATGCTCGTATTAAGCGAACAAAAATTGAATTAAAGCAAACTGAAAATCAAATCGAGTCTCTTAAAAACAGTATTGACAATGAAATTACACAAGCAAAATTAAATTACATATCCTCAGTAGCGACTGTAAAATTCCAAAAGTCAAATATGGAATTAGCGGAGAAAGTATACCAACAAACTAAAAAGAAATTTGAAGCCGGTATGGGTTCTAATACTGAGATATCAGCTTCACAGGCTGACTTAGTAAGTGCTCAAAATAATTATATGAATGCGCTTTATAGTGCCCTAATTGCTAAAGTTGATTTATTAAAAGCTACAGGAAAATTATAAATCAATATAAATACACACAATCAAAATACTACACACAAATAAAATATATAAAATGAAACATAGTTTAAAATTATTTACAATCGTCTTTATCCTATTAGGAGCTGCCTGTGGAAGTGGCAACAATGGTATTGAAGCTAAAAAGGCAAGTTTAGAAAAACTGAAAAAACAAGTATTAGATATTAATGCTCAAATAGCAAGCATTGAAAAAGAATTAGGAAACGAAGGGGGTAAGGATCAAATGCAGTCTGTATTAGTTGCTACCACTCCAATCCTTAGTCAGGATTTTAACCATTTTATTGAATTACAAGGTAAGGTTGAATCAGAAAGCGTATCCTATATCACACCTCGAGCTGGTGGGGGTCAAGTAAAAGCTTTATTCATAAAAAGAGGAGACAGAGTAAGAAAAGGTCAAATCATATTGCAATTGGATAATAGTCTGATTAAACAAAGTGCTGCAGCTGCATCCCAAAACTTAGAAACTGTAAAAGCACAAGCTGCTTTAGCAAAAAATGTTTATGAGAAACAAAAAAATCTTTGGGAACAAAATATTGGTAGTGAAATTCAATTAATGACTGCAAAAACAAATGCAGACGCAACAGCTAGTCAATTAAGAGCTGCTACCGAGCAATTGGGTATGGTAAAGGACCAACTAGCGTATACAAGTGTTTATAGTGATGTAGACGGCGTTGCTGAGGAAGTAAACGTTAAAGTGGGAGAATTATTTGGTGGTGCAGGTCAAGTTAAAATAGTTAATACTGAAAAATTAAAATTAACAAGCTTGGTTCCTGAGAATTATGCAGGTAAAATCAAAGTGGGAAGTGAAGCCAATTTATATTTCCCAGATATTCAAAAAACAGTAGAAACAAAATTAGGTGTTGTAGGAACTGTGATTGATCCTTTAAATAGAAGTTTTTATGTTGAAGCAAAATTACCAATTGATAAAAATTTCCGCCCTAATCAATTAGTACAAGTTAAAATCAAAGACTACACAAAAAAGAATGCAGTTATCATTCCTATTAACATTGTTCAAAATGATGATAAAGGGAAATTCATTTTTGTAGCCGTAACTGAAAATGGAAAATTAATGGCACGTAAAAAAGCAATTACCATTGGAGAATTCTATGGCAATAATATTGAAATTTTAGCGGGATTAACAGTAGGAGAACAAATTATTACCGAAGGTTATCAATCATTATATGATGGTTTAAATATCACTACAAAGCAATAGGACACATTATAAATTTAATAAAGCACAATCGATCTATATGTCGACAATCAATAAAATAAAAGAAAAATTTAAGGAATTTGGTCCTACCTCTTGGAGTATTACTAATAAAACATCCATTTACTTATTAATGTTGTTTATTAGCATAGGTGGTATTTATCAATTCCTAACCTTGCCAAAGGAAAATTTTCCTGAAGTTATTATTCCAACCATGTTTGTTCAAACAGTTTATGTTGGTAATTCACCTAAGGATATTGAAAACTTGGTAACACGCCCACTTGAAAAACAAATCAAAAGTATTAGTGGTGTAAAAATTAATAAATTCACTTCTTCATCTCAACAAGACTTTTCCTTAATTACGGTTGAATTTAGTACCGACGTTAAAACGGATGTGGCTTTACAAAAAGTTAAAGACGCAGTGGATAAAGCAAAGGGGGAACTTCCTAATGACTTAACGCAGGAGCCTCGTGTGATGGAGTTAAATATTAGTGATCAACCCATTATGTTTATCAATATTAGTGGTAATTACAACACCGTTCAACTTAAAAAATATGCTGACGATTTAAAAGATAAATTAGAAAGCATACCTCAAATTAATAGAATTGACTTAGCGGGTGCCCCTGAAAGAGAATTTCAAATTAATGTAGACAATTACCGTATGCAAACTGCAGGAATCACCTTTGATGATATCAGTGCAGCAATTCAAAGAGAAAATTTAGACTTGTCAGGTGGCTTATTAGAAGTAGGTAATATGCAACGTAACCTACAATTAAAAGGACAATTAAAAACAGCAAATGATATTGCTAATATTATTGTTCGTAATACAAGTGGAGCTGCTATTTATTTGAAGGATGTTGCTTCCATAAAAGATACCATAAAAAATACTGAAAGTTTTGCTCGTTTAAATGGTAAAAACGTTTTGACATTAAATATTATCAAACGTAATGGTGAAAATTTAATTGCCACATCGGATGCAGTGAAAGCAATGGTAGAAGATGCTAAAGCAAGTGCTTTTCCAAAAGACTTAAATGTAGTTATTTCAGGTGATCAAAGTATTAGAACAAAAAGTTCCTTTAATGAATTAGTTAACTCAATAATTATTGGATTTGTTTTAGTATTAATAGTGTTAATGTTTTTCATGGGTGTAACTAACGCCTTTTTCGTAGCCTTATCGGTTCCATTAAGTATGTTTGTTGCCTTTGTATTTTTGCCAGCTGGTGACTTAGTTGTAGGCACACATATTACTTTGAACTTTATGGTGCTATTTGCATTATTATTTGGGTTGGGTATTATTGTTGATGATGCCATTGTGGTTATTGAAAACACACACAGAATATTTGTAGCTGGTAAAGGAAAGTTAACAGCAACAACTTCTGCAAAAATGGCTGCAGGTGAAGTATTTATCCCTGTATTAGCAGGAACGATTACAACCCTTGCTCCTTTCTTCCCATTGTTATTTTGGCCTGGTATCATTGGTAAATTCATGGTGTACTTGCCAGCAATGTTAATATTTACATTGGCTGCTTCATTAGTTGTTGCCTTTATCATGAACCCTGTATTTGCAGTAGACTTCATGAATCATGATGACGAAGCTATAGATGAACCAAAATCTGCTATTTTCAAAAAGAAGAATTTTTGGATACCTATTGCAATTGGAATTGTTTTAGATATTGCTGGTTTTACTTTTTTAGGAAATCTGTTGATATTTATTATGCTTGCAGTTGTTGCTAATAAGTACTTTATCAACGACATGATTGTGAAGTTCCAAACTTCAACATTGCCAAAATTAATGGACTGGTATGAACAAACACTTCGAAGAGCATTGGGTGGATGGAGACCTGTTAAATTATTAATTGGAACATTTGTTTTACTTATATTATCATTTATTATTTTAGGTATCAATGTAGCTACTGGTCGTGTTGGTATTGAATTTTTCCCTAAGGGTGATCCCAATCAATTATACGTCTATTTAAAATTACCTTCAGGTAGTAATGTAAATTATACCGATTCAATTACACGTGTGTTGGAAGCTAAGGTGAACAAGGTTTTAGGAAATGATAAAACTCCAAATCCATTAGTTGAAAGTATTATTAGTAATGTAGCTGTTGGTGCAGGTGACCCAATGCGAGGTGACCGTAGTAATCGTGCCGAGTTAGGTCGTATACAAGTTAACTTCGTAGAATTTGAAAAGCGTCATGGAAAATCTACAGCGCCTTATTTAGATGATTTAAGAAATGAATTAAAAGGAGTGCCTGGTGCAGAAATTTCAATTGACCAAGAATCAAGTGGACCTCCAACTGAGCCACCAGTGAATATCGAAATTCAA
>CANETM010000050.1 GCA_947441205.1 Bacteroidota bacterium
GGCAGGCAGAATACCTCCAAACAATAAACTAAAGTCAGATGTTGCTATTAAATTACTTTTGAAAGGAGTATTTAAATTATTCTCAATAAAATAAGCTTGTGAAGAAACGCCGTCAACCCAACACTCACCGAAAGTAAATATTTTAGGATATTCATCAAGTAATGACTTGTTAATTCGATTCATTACTTCAACATTACAATATTTATAAGTATCTACTCTAAAGGCGTCAATACCAAAAGTTTCTACCGACCATATAGCATTTTGTGTTAGGTATTTTTCAACAAAAACATTTTCGTGATTTATGTCGGGCATTTCAGTCGTAAACCATCCATTAATCATTTTTTCTTCATCTGATTTCGAATGATAAGGATCAAATAAAACTTGTTCCCTGTAATGAGTTTGTGTATAGGTTGGCCATTGGTGTAACCAGTCCTGCGAAGGAGCGTCCTGTACTAAAAAATGAAACCTTCCAAAATGATTATAAACAATATCCTGAATAAGCTTCATTCCGTTATTGTGTATACTATCGCTCAATGTCAAATAGGCTTTATCGCCTCCAAATCTTTTCTCAATTTTATAATTATTAGTAGCAGCATACCCATGTTCGGTTCTGTCCGGCATATCATTTTCAACTACAGGTGTCATCCATAAGGTGGTAACACCTAACTGTTGAAAATAATTTATATGATTGGTAACACCTTGTAAATCTCCACCGTGTCTTAAAAATATGGAATCTCTATTTAATGATTGGTCTTTCAAACCTGCTACCCTATCATTACTTGGATCACCGTTACTAAATCTATCTGGCATTAAAAAATAAACTAAATCGCTTGCATCTAACCCTTGCGCAAATTGTTTTCCTAACCCTATTCTCCTCGCTTTCAACTGCCAATTGACATTTATTTTTTTACCCTCTGATTCAATATTGAAAATAACATTGCCCGGCTTTGCGGTTTCACTAATTACCAAATCAGCAGCGATATAATGTCCGTTGCTGAAATGATGTATTTTTTTCAACTGAACACCTGGATATTGAATTTTCAAAGTTGCATTTGAAAAATTTTCATTAGTTGCTCTAATTAAAACCTGCACCTGTTTGTTTTTCATGTTAACAAACCAATTAGTTGGATAAAACTCAACTGCTTGCGCACTAATTGTGTTACACATGAATATAAAACCAACCCATGCCAATATTACTTTTTTCATAAATCTATTTCTTATACTGTACTAGTTTCCTTATTGTTATTTTCTTCTTTAATAATTACTACACAAATGATACTTGCTAATATTAATAAGCCTCCCCCTATTTGTACGGCCATTAATCGGTCATTATGTAAATATGTTGACATTATTTTTCCAAAAAATAGGGAGGCGATAATTTCAGGCAATACAATAAAGAAATTAAATATACCCATATAAATTCCCATTTTTTGTTCAGGAATAAACCCAGCTAGCATCGAATAAGGCATTGACAAAATAGAAGCCCATGCAATTCCAACAAGCCCCATACTTAAATACAAAAAGTTAACATTTTGAACATAGTAAACCGATATTAAACCAATACCGCCTAATAAAAGGCACATGGCATGGGTATACTTTTTACCTAATTTGCCTACCCAAAATGATAAGGTAAAGGAAAATCCAAAAGTAACTAAGTTTAAAATGGCCGAAGTAGTATTTGCATGTTCAAGCCCCATTGTATATGCATTACTATTTGAAATAGGATCGCCATGAAATAATTGTGAAGCCACGCCTGTACTATAATAAAACCACATTAAAAATAAACCTGGCCAGGTAATAAAATTAACTAAAGCCAATCGCTTCATTTGAATTGGCATATTTTTTATAGAGTCAACAATTTCAGTTACAATAGATGATTTAGGTTCATCCTTATCGGCTAAATCATTGCTTGCTGAAGGAGGGTACTCTTTACTTCTTAATATAGTATACATCACTGCAGCAAAAAATACGGCAGCTCCAATGTAAAATGATAGTAAAATGTTTTGCGGAATCGTACCATTAATTTTTTCTCTTGATACACCAAACCAATTAACTAATAATTGTGGTAAATATCCTGCAATAAATGACGCCAAGCCTATAAACATGCTTTGCATTGAGAATCCAAATGATCTTTGTTTTTCATCTAAATTATCCGCAACAAAGGCCCTGAATGGCTCCATGGTAACATTAATACTTGAGTCTAAAATCCATAATACCCCAGCTGCCATCCATACACTTGATGAGTTAGGCATAACAAACAATAAAGCCGAACTCAATATGGCACCTATCAAAAAGAAAGGACGACGGCGACCCAGTTTTGGATGCCAAGTTCTATCACTCCAATATCCAATAATGGGTTGTATGATTAATCCAGTCATGGGAGCAGCTAACCATAAGCCTGGAATTTCCTCAGGTGATGCACCAAGGAATTCATAAATGGCACTCATATTACCCATTTGCAAACTCCACCCAAACTGAATTCCAAAAAAGCCAAAACACATATTCCAAATTTGCCAAAAACTTAATTTCTTTTTCTCTCCAATATATGCTGTATTCATATTAGTATTTTAAATTACAAATCCATTTGGTATTATTGCACCATTTTTTACAACAACGATACCATCTTTAATCGTGTATAAAGGATGATCAGCTTTTTCTAAATGTGGCCCACCCTTTATCGAAACATCATTGCCAATGGAACAATTTTTATCTACAATGGCATCTTCAATAATACACCTTTCTCCAATTCCTAAAATAGGTTGGCCAATATTATTTTTCGCTTGAATTTGTTCAATAGTTTCATAGTAGTCACACCCCATGATATAAGCGTTTTTTATAACGGTACCGGCACCAATCCTTGTTCTTATTCCAATAACTGATTTTGTTATGGATTCAGCATGAATGATTGAACCTTCCGCTACAATGGCCTGATTAATTTGTGTACCGCTAATTTTTGCTGGCGGTAACATTCTTGCCCTTGTATAAACAGTTTGAGTACTATCAAATAAATTAAAAGGCGGCATTTCATTAGTTAAAGCAATATTAGCTTCAAAGAAAGAATATATATTTCCAATATCAGTCCAATATCCATCATATTGATAACTAATTACTTTGTAATGAGCGATGGAATCTGGAATAATTTCTTTTCCAAAATCAGTTGCATTTGCATGAACTTCGTTTAATAATTTATATAGAATATCTTTATTAAATACATATATACCCATGGAAGCTAAATAGTTTCTTCCTTGGGCTTTCATAGCATCCCCAGTATCACTTACCCATTCTGGCAATACCTCTTTATTAGGCTTTTCAATAAATGAAGTAATTACATTTTCATCATTTGATTTTAGTATGCCAAATTCAGGTGCTTCTCTATCACCAACAGGAATTGTAGCAATCGTTAATGCAGCACCACTTTTTCTATGCTCATCAATCATTTTACTAAAATCCATTTGGTATAATTGATCTCCACTTAAAATTAAAACATACTCAAAATCCAATTTATCTAAATGCCTAAGCGATTGTCTAACTGCATCCGCAGTACCTTGAAACCAACCTGGATTATCAGGGGTTTGTTCGGCAGCAAGTATATCAACAAATCCTGAACTAAATGCACTAAAATGATACGTGTTTTTTATGTGCTGATTTAAAGAAGCCGAATTAAATTGTGTTAAAACAAAAATTCGGTTCAAATTACTATTTATACAATTACTAATTGGGATATCGACAAGTCGATATTTACCAGCAATTGGAACTGCAGGCTTTGATCTCCTGGCCGTCAATGGGGATAGTCTTGAGCCAGCACCACCTCCTAAAATAATTGAAACTGTTTCTTTAGCATAAATTGCCATGAGACATTATTTTAAAAATTAAATAATTGATTTATAAACATTTTCGTAAGCCTTTACCACTGATTCCCAACTATGATCTATTTCCATACATTTGGTTACCAATTTTTTCATATGATCTTTATTTTTAAATAAAGAAATTACTCTTTCAATTGAATAAACAATATCATTTTCGTTGGCATGTAAAAAACGAATACCAAAACCATTTTCATCCCCTATATCAGAAACCGTATCATGCAAGCCACCTGTATCTCTAACTATTGGAATAGTTCCATATCGTAATGAATACATTTGATTCAATCCACATGGTTCAACTCTACTTGGCATTAATAAAAAGTCAGCAGCAGCATAAGCTTCATGACCTACTTTTTCATCATAACCAATAAAGGTATTATACGCACCAGGGTACAACTGAACTAAATAATTTAAAGCTGACTCAACTGAAGTGTCTCCCGAACCAATGATTAAAAAATTAGCACCACAATTAGTTTTATCTAAAGCATGTTGAATTGCACCTGGTAAAACATCGGCTGCTTTTTCGCCTACCAATCTTCCAATAAAAATGATTAATGGCTTTTCAACATCTAAATTAAATCGACTACAAATAGCATCTTTATTTTTTCTTTTACCATCCGATACGCTTGTTAAATTGTAATGAAATGGTATCATGGGATCTGTTGCTGGATTCCATACATCTGCATCTATACCATTTAAAATACCAATGCACTTCCCTTTTTCAATTTCAAATAATTTTTCTAGCCCATTTGAATGTAATACTAACTCACTCATATAAGTTGGACTAACAGTCGTAACCTTGTCTGCACATTTTACGCCTGCAGCTAATGGGTTGATACTATTATTCCATTCAAGTAAACCTTTTTTCCAATTATCCCATTTTGGGATTAAGATACTTTTATCCCAACCCATTGAGCCATGATATTGGGCATTATGAATTGTTAAAACAGTTTTGATGTTTTGTAATTGTTGGTAATCGTAGCAATGCTTCATCATAAATGGAATAAGTCCAGCTTGATGATCATGACAATGAACTATATCAGGCTGTTTAGCCCAGTGTTTTAACCAATTTAAAGTGGCTATTTGAAATCCTATGAAACGATCATTGTCATCGGTATACCCATATATTTTTGGTCTATCTAATAAGCCATTAATATCAACTAAGTATAAATCAAATCCAAGTTCATTGGTTTTTAATTTTATAATAGTGTAATTAAAAAACCAATCTCCTAAATTAGCATTCCCTTTGAAATGAACCTCCCATTCGTTTTTTTCAAGAAACTTTGTTTTATACATGGGCATGACAACACATGCCTCTTCACCTATTTGATTTTGATATTTTGGTAATGCTCCTACCACATCTGCCAATCCACCGGCTTTTGCCATTGGGTAACACTCAGCACTTATATGAACAATAACCATTTGAATGAAATATTAGATTTAAATTTACAATTTTGTCCTTACATTACCAATCTGCTTTTATTATATATAGAAATTGAATTTTTTATCCATTTTTTAGTATTTTACGCTATCGATTGCTTCTTAAACTTTTAAACTAACGAATGTTATGAGCCAAACCAAACAGCCCACTAATACTGGTGCGCTTTCTACCCTCATTGTAGTATTTTTTTTCTGGGGTTTTATTGCTTCAAGTAATAGCGTATTTATTCCGTTTTGTAAACACAAATTTAATTTAGACCAATTCCAAAGTCAATTAGTTGATTTCGCTTTTTATTTAGCATACTACATTGGCGCATTGGGATTATTCGCATATGGTGCATTTGGCGGAAAAGACTTAGTTGGTAAATGGGGCTATAAAAAAAGTATTGTATATGGCTTACTATTTTCAGCAATAGGTGCTGCAGCTATGATTATAGCAGTTAATGCCAATACTTTTACAGGCATGTTGGTTGGATTGTTTATTGTAGCACTAGGATTTTCCTTACAACAAACAGCAGCTCAACCATTCGCAATTGCCTTAGGGGATGAAAGTACCGGAGCGAGCAGGGTTAACTTAGCTGGCGGGGTCAATTCATTTGGTACTACAATAGGTCCAATTGTTGTTGCTTTTGCTTTATTTGGAACAGCTGCAGCGATTACCGATGAACAAATTGCGGCTTTAAGCTTAAGTAAAGTAGTCATATTATATAGCGCTGCTGGTTGCTTATTCCTAGCAGCAGCTGCTTTATTTCACTTTTCTACAAAAGTTCCTGCAGGCATTAATGAAGAAAAAATCGAACCTGCCAATAAAGCATTGTATTTATTGCTTATTATGACTGGGGTTTTAGTATTTATGTTTGTGCCTATTTTTAACAGTTATAAAATTGATCCAAGCACCTTAACTGATGCTACAAAATTAGAACTTGAGACAACTAGACTAAAATGGCTTTTTGGTGCATTAGCTACCGTAATAGTTGGTTTATTATTTGCTAATTTCTCAGCTCAAAAAAATGAAAACGGTTGGGGTGCTATGAAATATCCTCAATTGGTTTTAGGTATGCTTGCCTTGTTTGTATATGTAGGAGTTGAAGTAGCTATTGGTTCTAACCTTGGTGAATTATTAAAGCAAGAAGCATTTGGAAGTATCCCATCTTCAAAAATTGCTCCCTATATTTCAATGTATTGGGGAAGTATGATGATTGGCCGATGGGCTGGTGCTATTTCAGCATTTGAATTTAAAAGTAAAACAAACCAAATTCTAACAGTTATCGTTCCTTTAGTTGCATTTGGTATTGTTATTGGCGTAAATGGAATTGCTCAATATGATATGAGTCCATTATACCTATATATAGTTTGTATTTTCATTCAAATTGGCGCATTTTTCTTAAGCAATGACAAACCAGCTAAGACATTATTGATATTTAGCGTCATAGGTGTGGTAGCTATGTTAATTGGAATTTTCAACACAGGCAATATTGCTATTTATGCATTTTTAACAGGTGGTATAGCTTGTTCAATTATGTGGCCATCTATTTTTGCATTATCAGTAGCAGGACTTGGAAAATATACTACACAAGGTGCTGCATTTTTAATTATGATGATTTTAGGTGGTGGTATCATCCCTCCTATTCAAGGTAAAATGTCAGACTTCCTTCAGTCATCACATTTAGATCAACCAGGTTATGGTATTCACCAATCATTTTGGGTGCCTTTATTATGTTTTGCTTACATAGTAGTTTTTGCAATTGCCGTAAAAGGTATTTTAAAGAAACAAGGAATTAACTACGAAGAAACTGAAGCAAAAGGAGGACACTAGAAAAGATTGATGATGCATATAATAATTAATTAGATTAAACTTAATAGAAATGGATTCATATGTAATTGGTGTAGATATAGGTGGAACTGGAACCAAATATGGTATTGTTGATAAAGACGGAAACGTACTACATTCAAGTTCTATGTCAACCAACACGCATGAGCAAGTACATACTTATATTGATGAGCTATATGAAAAGCTTTCTGAATTAATTGAGAAAGTGGGTGGAGTTGGTCGTATAAAAGGTATTGGTGTTGGCGCACCTAATGGAAATATTTATACGGGTACGATTGAATACGCTCCTAATTTACCATGGAAAGGAATTATTCCTTTTGCAAAAATGTTACAGGATAAATTTAAACTTCCTGTGAAATTAACCAATGACGCAAATGCAGCTGCAGTTGGAGAAATGATGTATGGTGCCGCAAAAGGCATGAAAGATTTTATAATGATAACATTAGGCACAGGTGTGGGTAGTGGTATTGTAGCAAATGGACAACTAATATATGGCCACGACGGATTTGCTGGTGAGCTTGGCCATACTATTATTATACCTGATGGAAGATTACATGTAGGCACAGGAAAAAAAGGTTCATTGGAAAGTTATGCATCTGCTACTGGTGTAACCCAATCAGCAATGGAAATTTTAAGAGACACTAATCGTCCTAGTTTATTAAGAAATATTCCTATTGAAAAAATAACATCAAAAGATGTTTTTGAAGCAGCTCAACAGGACGACGAAGTGGCCAAAGAAGTATTTGAATTTACCGGGAAGATATTAGGCATGTCCTTAGCTAATTTTGTTATGTTCTCAAGTCCAGAAGCAATTATTTTATTTGGCGGATTAACAAAAGCAGGCGACTTGATCCTTAAACCTGCCAGAGAACATATGGAAGCAAATGTGATTGAAATTTTTGAAAATAAAGTGAAAATTTTATTTAGTCATTTGAAAGAATCCGACGCCGCTATACTTGGTGCATCCGCATTAATGTGGGAGTAATCATTTTGATTGCTCCTCCAACCATTTATTTCTACCCCATCCTGATATAACGTGTTTTTCACTATGATAGGATGATCTCACCAATGGTCCACTTTCAACATAATCAAATCCTAGTTCATAGCCAATTTGTCTAAGCTCCGCAAATTCATCGGGGTGAACAAAACGTTGCACTGGCAAATGCTTTTTTGTTGGTTGTAAATATTGTCCAAGTGTTAATACATCACACCCAACATTCACTAAGTCTTTCATAGTTTGAATCACTTCATGCTTTTCCTCTCCTATTCCTAACATCAATCCAGTTTTTGTACGACGGCCTCCTTTTTTCAAAGCCTCCAATACACCTAAACTACGATCGTATTTTGCTTGAACGCGCACTCGTCTTGTATTACGTTCAACTGTTTCCATATTATGACTTACTACTTCAGGTGCAGCTTCAATAATTCGATCAATTTGTTCTTGAATACCTCTAAAATCAGGTATTAAAGTTTCCAATGTAGTTTCAGGAGACAAAGTTCTAATAGCTTTAATCGTATTTGCCCAAATAATGGAACCGCCATCAGGCAATTCATCTCTATCTACACTCGTTAATACAGCATGCTTTACTTTCATTAAAAATACGGCTTCAGCAACACGTTGTGGCTCATCCCAT
The DNA here is from genome assembly GCA_947441205.1 of Bacteroidota bacterium. Taxonomy (GTDB): domain Bacteria; phylum Bacteroidota; class Bacteroidia; order Chitinophagales; family Chitinophagaceae; genus Sediminibacterium. The sequence goes on from CANETM010000050.1 coordinate 8,769, forward strand.
TCAACTGGCTTAGGACGACCTGTAGCGACAGCACAAAACTGACAACTTCTTGTACATATATTACCTAGAATCATAAAGGTTGCTGTTCCTTCCCCCCAGCATTCACCCATGTTTGGGCAGTTACCGCTTTCACAAATGGTGTGCAATTTATGATTATCCACTAATCCCCTAACATGCTTATAGCTTTCTCCAATTGGAAGTTTTACTCTTAACCAATCAGGTTTTTTTAAGCGCTCAGCAGGTTGTGCATTCAGGATAGGTAGTTCTTGCATATGTTCAAAATTAACATCGCAAAAATACAAGACTTGAGGGGAATAAATTTGTAATTTTACCAAAATCATAAAACCAATATCATTAATTATGACAGCTACAGTAACCTACGAATCCAATTTAAGAACAACCTGCCTTCATTTACAAAGTGGATCTGCAATTGAAACTGATGCCCCAACCGACAACAAAGGAAAAGGGGAAAGATTTTCACCTACCGACTTAATAGCAACCGGTCTTGGTGCTTGTATGATAACCACAATGGGTATTAAAGCTCAAACAATGGATATCGCATTAGATGGTGCAAAGGTAGAAGTGACTAAGGTAATGGTTTCAGATCCAAGAAGAATTGGGAAAATAATTGCACATGTCACCATGCCTACACTTAATTTAGATGAAAAAACAATTGAAATTTTAGAGCGTGTAGCTAGAACCTGCCCAGTAGAAAGAAGTTTGCATCCTGATGTTGAATTGGATATTCAATTCAATTGGCTATAATCATA
>CANETM010000051.1 GCA_947441205.1 Bacteroidota bacterium
ATCACATTGCTTAATTTGTTCTTTGGATGCTTGGCTATCATGTCAGCCATTCAAGCAAATACAATAGCATCCATTGATGAGGATGGAATGATGTTGGTTCAAATTCCTGAGTCCATTTTTTATGCAAGTTTATATATTGGTTTAGCGGGCTTAATGGATTTTTTTGATGGATTCGCTGCAAGATTATTAAAAGTGTCATCGGACATGGGTAAGCAATTAGATTCTTTAGCTGATGTTGTAAGTTTTGGTGTTGCTCCAGCATTTATCGTTTTTCAATTTTTAAGATTGTCCATGGCAAATGATATAAATTCATTGTCGCAGCAGTCGGTTTGGATATATGCAGCTTTTGTTATTCCAATGGCGGGTGCTTATCGTTTAGCAAGATTTAATATTGACAGTGAGCAAACAACCTATTTTAAAGGGGTACCTATCCCAATGATTGGTATATTAACTGCAGCTTTCCCATTAATTTATTGGCAGGCGAATACAAATTTATTTTCAAAATTAATGTTGAGCCCAATATTTTGGTATGTCTATATTTTGTTAGTTTCTTTTTTAATGGTGATGAAAACCCCCATGTTGGCTTTGAAAGGCTTGGGAAACAAGAAAAATTTAATCCTTCCCTTAATTCTGGTAGCTTTAGAGGTAGCCATAACAGCCGTATTTTTTAAATGGTTAGCTATTCCATTTGGCTTTATTGGCTATTGCTTAGTATCTTTGTTATATAAGAAAACCATCACTAAATAAGAATTAATCCTATGTTATTTCAAGTACAAATTAAAGTAATGCCATTAAAAGATTTATTGGATCCTCAAGGTAAAGCCGTTTTGGGCGGATTACATAACTTAGGAATGAATGGTGTGCAGGATGTTAGAGTAGGTAAGCATATTACTTTACAAATTGAAGCAGCAAATGAGGCGGATGCAAGAGCTATTGCTGAAGATGCTAGTAAAAAATTATTGGCTAACGCGGTAATGGAATATTTTGAAATTGATTTTGTTAAAGCTTAGTCGCTCATTTATCCTTTAAAAACATGTTGTATTTAGTACCCACACCCATTGGAAATTTAAAAGATTTCACCTTTAGGGCCGTGGAGGTATTAAAAGAGGTGGATTTTATTTTATGTGAGGACACGCGTACTTCTTCCAAATTACTACAACATTATAATATTTTAAAGCCACTCACTCCTTATCATCAGCATAATGAGCATAAAGTGGTTGATCATTTAGTACAACAATTACAAGCAGGAAAAAAAATTGCGCTCATTACCGACGCTGGAACACCTGGTATTTCAGATCCTGCGTTTTTATTAGTGCGCGCGTGCAAGGCCGCAGGGGTTTCGGTAACAAGCTTGCCTGGAGCAACTGCATTCGTGCCGGCTTTAACGAATAGTGGTCTTCCCGCAACACGTTTTGCTTTTGAAGGTTTTATACCCTTAAAAAAAGGTAAGAAAACTTTGATGGAATCCCTAGTCAACGAGGAGCGGACCATGTTATTTTATGAAAGCCCTATGCGTTTAGTGAAAACATTACAACTATTTGCAACTTATTTTGGAGGTGATCGAAAAGCCGCTGTAAGTAGAGAGCTTACAAAATTATATGAAGAGAATATTACAGATACATTAGACAATTTAATATTACATTTTTCTAACAAGCAAGTAAAAGGGGAGATAGTTATTGTTGTAGAGGGAAAACAATAACCAATCATCCAACACAATTGGCATGCTTCCTAATTATAACTAATTTCAACCCTTAAATTAAGTTTTATGAATAATAAATTATTTAGCCTATTAACGTTTTGCTTGATGGCTTCAATCATCACAAATGCACAAGCTGATCGTTGGCAACAACATATTAATTACAATATTAAAGTGAGTTTGGATGTGAATACCCATATTATGAAAGGGGTAGAAGATGTTGTTTATGATAATAATTCTGCTGATACTTTGCACAAAGTATATTTTCATATGTATTGGAATGCATTTCAGCCTAATTCTGCGATGGATATTCGTAGTCGTGAATTAGGAAAAACATTTTTGAGTGTTCGCCGTGGAGCACCCATTACTTCAGCATCCAATATGAGTTTAGTTGGACAAGGCGATCGACAAGATTGGGATGCTCGTGTGAAAGATCGTATTCAAAATTTAAGTCCTTCACAAATTGGTATTCAAAAGGTAAATCAATTAACGATTAATGGTGTTACACAAAAATTAATTGAGCACGAAACAATTTTGGAAGTGCAATTGACAAAACCAATTGCGCCGCATAGTAGTGTAAAAATGAATATAAAATTTGAAGCGCAAGTGCCAACCCAAATTCGTCGTTCAGGTAGAGATAATAGTGAAGGTATTGGTTACTCAATGAGTCAATGGTATCCTAAAATGGTTGAATATGATTATCAAGGATGGAATACCAATCCCTATATAGCTAGAGAGTTTCATGGTGTTTGGGGTAATTATAATGTAAGTATAAGCTTAACTAAAAATTATACAGTTGGTGGAACTGGAGTGTTGGAAAATCCAAATATGATTGCTGACGCATCCGGAAATAAAACTTGGAATTTTAAGGGAAATAATATTCATGATTTTGTTTGGGCAGCTGATGATCAGTTTAAACATTTATCTAAAGAAGTTCGTAAAGGGTTGACCTTACATGTTTATTATAAACAAAAAAACGAAACGGCTGACAGTGCTTGGGCGAATGTTTTATGGGCAGCGGAAAAAGCACTACCGTATATTGAAAAAAAGTATGGCGCCTATCCTTATCCTCAATATTCATTTATTCAGGGAGGTGACGGAGGAATGGAGTATGCAATGGCTACCTTACTTAAAGGTCCTGGTATTGGAACTGTATTTCATGAATGGATGCATAATTGGTATCAGCATGTATTAGGATCTAATGAAAGTTTATACCCATGGATGGATGAAGGTTTTGCGAGTTATGCCGAAGATGATATCACTTATTGGTATGAACAAAATTTCGCTTTTCAATCACCGTATTTAACGGATGCTGCAAAGCAGCAAATTATTGCGAATAATGAAAAAACAAAAACAATGTTGCCAGCAATTCAATATGGTAACTATGGGGGCTATTTGTCTTTAGCAAAAAGTAGTTTAGAGGAACCATTGAGCACACATTCCGATCATTACAATACTAATTTTGCATATGGTAGCGCTTCATATAGTAAAGGAGCAACCTTTTTAGGATTGCTTGGTTATGTTATTGGTGATTCACTGCGTGATAAAGTTCTAATTGATTATTATAATACTTGGAAGTTTAAACATCCTAATGCAAATGATTTTATTCGTGTAGCTGAAAAAACAAGTGGTATTCAATTAGCATGGTTAAAAGAATATTGGATTAATAGTATAAAAACAGTTGACTATGGTTTGAATGATATTCAAGCAGGAAAAAACACTGCCATTATCAGTATTCAAAGATTAGGTAAAATGCCAGCACCATTGGATGTGTTAATTACTTATAAGGACGGTACAAGTGAGTTGCACTATATTCCATTGGACTTAATGCTTTCTGGAAAGTTAGCTGAAGGGATAGGCCTTAGAATTGTACACCCTGAATACAAATGGGTACAACCAACCATTACATTTGAAACGACAAAACCATTGAGTGCCCTAAAGTCAATTGAGATTGACCCAAGCTTTCGATTACCAGACATTAATAGAAGTAATAATAAATTGGAGATACCGAATTAGAAGTTTGCTTTAAAAGCGGAAGAAATAGAAAAGGCGTCTTTATGACGCCTTTTCTATTTCTTCACTTGAATGATAAATTTTTCTTTAAAATAATCTTCTTGGAAAATATCATAAATGGACATCATTTTAGGTCGCACACCGCTTTCGAAAATCTCTTGATGTAAGTCGCCACCTTTTAAACAAATTAGCCCATTGGGTTGATCGGGCTTTTTGTTAATGATAGGGCCAGCCCATTTCCATAAATCTTTTAAAGGAGCTACAGCACGACTTATGGCGTAATCAAATTTCTTATTCTTAATATCTTCAACACGCGTATGTTGTGTTTTAATATTTTTAATACCCACCATTTCACAAACGGCATCCACTACTTTTAATTTTTTGGCAATACTATCCACCGCTAAAAATTGAACATCAGGGAAAAATATAGCCATGGGCACGCAAGGGAATCCACCACCACAGCCGATATCAATTACCTGCGTACCTTTTTCCCATTCAGCAATAGCTGCAATGCTTAAGGAATGCAATACATGGTGTAAATACAATTGATCAATATCTTTTCTAGAGATTACATTAATTTGACTATTCCATTCCTTATAAGCTGCATCAAGACCTGAAATTTGCGCTAGTTGAGTTGGGGTAAAATCGTCAAAGTATTTAGTAATTAACTCCAATTTTTGTTCGGTGCTTTCCATACGCTAGGTAATGTAAATAAGTAATAAAATATGGACCATAAATCAAAAAATAAATACCAAGGCCATAAATCCAATTCATTTAATTTTTTCATGGTGCTTCTTAACACAATTCCTTGAATCAAAAAACGTAGGCCCCAAATACTTGCAATTAAAGTATATTCCTTAGTAAGTATTAATGCAGTTATCAATAAAGGATATATAAGAAATTGGCTGATCGCATAAATACCCAATAAAATGGAGTGCTTTGTTTTATAGTATTTGCTAGTTGTATAATGCCTATATTTTTGGTTCATCCAATCATTAAAAGTGGTTTTAGGTTCACTTAAAGTATGTGCATCTTTATCAACAACAATAGCTGTGTTTTTACTATTGGCAACTTGATTGATAAATAAATCATCATCACCGCTAGGCATTTGATTGATAGACGAGAATCCTTTGTTACGAATAAAAACATCTTTTTTATAGGAAAGGTTACGACCAACACCCATATAAGGTAAGCCTGCTAATGCATATGATAAATATTGTAATGCAGTTTGAAAAGTTTCAAATCGAATAAGTTTATTTAATATTCCAGGTTTCTTTTTATAAGCACCATAGCCTAGCACTATTTCCGTATTATCATTGTAACCGTCTTGCATTAATCGCATCCAATGTTCACTAGCGGGAACGCAATCAGCGTCCGTTAAAAGTAAGGTTTCATATTTGGCCGACTTGATACCAATAGATAAAGGAAATTTTTTGCCATTAATCATTTTTGCTTCCTGCGTTAAGGAAACAACATTCAAATTTTTAAATGACTTTCTAAATTCTTCTAATAAATATTTTGATTCATCTTCTGAATTATCATTTACCAATACAATTTCATGAGTGGTACTATATTGTTGCACCAACACGCCTGGCAAGTTGGTTACTAAATTATTGGCTTCATCTCTTGCACAAATAATCACCGAAACCGGGTGTTCCATATGTACGGCTTTTTTCGGGGTTTTATAAATGGCTAATCTTAAGAAAAAGAAGAGATAGTAAAATAGCTGTATTGCTATGACGCATGCGAACGCGCCTATTAAAATAGAAGATACGGGTAGGTTAGTTATCATACTACAAAAGTAATACTATTTGACCTTACCTTTGCGACATGGCTGCATTAGCATTTGAATTACAATATAAGGGTACGGAGGGGTCATCTCGTGCGGGTACAATAACCACTGATCATGGCATTATTCAGACCCCCATTTTTATGCCAGTGGGTACCATTGGTTCCGTTAAAGCAGTTACCCAACAACAGCTTAAACAGGATATCAATGCTCAAATCATTTTGGGCAATACTTATCATTTATATTTAAGACCGGGTACTGAAGTTTTAGAAGCGGCTGGCGGACTCCATAAATTTATTGGGTGGGATCGACCTATTTTAACGGATAGTGGTGGGTATCAGGTTTTTTCATTGGCCAATAATCGTAAAATTAAACCAGAGGGGGTTGTTTTTCAATCTCATATTGACGGCAGCAAACATTTATTTAGTCCCGAAAAAGTAATGGATATTCAGCGCAGTATTGGAGCTGATATTATTATGGCTTTTGATGAATGTCCTCCGATACCTAGTGAATATGATTATGTACGAAAAAGTATGGATCTAACACATGTATGGCTTGACAAATGTGTGAATAGATTAGCTGAAACCCCTGATTTATATGGGTATACACAAAATTTATTTCCTATTGTTCAAGGTGGAATGTATAAGGATTTACGAAAAGCATCCTGCGAATATATTAGTTCCAAAAACGCAGTTGGAAATGCTATTGGTGGATTAAGCGTTGGAGAAACCGAAGCTGAAATGTATGAATTCACAGCACTATGTTGTGAAAATTTACCTGAAAACAAACCTAGGTATTTAATGGGGGTAGGAACACCTTGGAATATTTTAGAAGCAATTGATTTGGGAGTAGATATGTTTGATTGTGTCATGCCAACTCGTAATGGGCGAAATGGAATGATATTTACTTCACAAGGGGTGATTAATATTAAGAATAAAAAATGGGAGAAGGATTTTAGTCCATTAGACCCTGGTATTCCAAATGAATTAAGCCAATATTATACTAAGTCTTATATGCGTCATTTGTTTATTGCTGATGAAATTTTAGGATTACAATTAGCGAGCATTCAAAATTTATCATTTTATTTGTGGCTAGTTGGTGAAGCAAGAAAACATATTATTGCTGGAGATTATAGCAGTTGGAAAGTGAGCATGATTGAACAAATAAAAACGCGCTTGTAAATTATACCGAGTGAAAAAATTAGATTGGTACATATTAAAAAAGTTTTTGAGAGTATTTTTTTTCTCCATTTTTTTATTTGCAGTCATCGCTGTTGTTATTGATATTAGCGAAAAAACGGATGATTTTGTTAGCACAGGATTATCGGCTACTGAAATTTTTACGCACTATTATATTGGCTTCATACCGCATATCATTGCTTTGTTATTCCCCTTATTTGTATTTATTGCTGTTATTTTTTTCACCTCCAAAATGGCAGGTCAAACAGAAATTGTAGCCATTATTGCAAGTGGCACTACTTATAACAGATGGTTAAGGCCTTATTGGATTGGAGGGGTATTATTAGGTTCATTATTATGGGTATCCAATCAATGGCTTATACCTAAAGCTGAAAAGGTGAGAGGTAGTTTTGAAGCTGCTTATATCGATGCAAATTCCACCTATAATGCCCTTTTAACTTCTTCCTCAGATATTTATTTTAGGATTGATTCTTTTACCTATGCAGGCATTTATAATTATGATACTTCTAATAGTAGAGGAAATGGTTTTTTTGCTTATAAAGTAGAAAAAGGCAAAGTGGTATATAATTTAAGAGCGGAGAATATTCAATGGGATACTGCAACAAAAAATTGGCGTTTAGTCGAAGTACTAGAAAGAAAAATATTGAATGATAAAGAAATTGTGAATGTTGCAGTTGAGCTTAGAAAAAACTATCCATTTAAGCCAGTTGATATTAAAAAGGATAGATACACAAAAGATAAACTCACTACACCTCAACTTATTCAACAAATTAAATTGGAGGAATTGAGAGGGGCTGAAGGGCTTAACGAGTTGAAAATTGAAAGGTATCGCCGTGACGCTTCGCCAGTTACTGTATTACTTTTAACCCTTATTGGCGCCATCGTTGCCGGGAAAAAAGTGCGAGGAGGTAGTGGCTCACATTTGGCCCTGGGCTTTATTATTGCTGCGTTATTTATTATTACCGATCGCTTCTCTACGATCTTCTCCACAAAAGGGAATTTACCCCCATTATTGGCTGCATGGATACCCAATATGATTTTTATATGGGTGGTTTATTATTTGTACAAAAAAGCGCCTAAATAAGTCATTTTTAGTTAACTTTACGTGCCATTTTAAAACGGCAATCATCATAAACTAAAGGTGCATTTATGGAAGCGATTAAAAATCTGTTCAGTGTAAAAGCAACAGCAGCTGCTGCTGAAATAAAAGAAATTATTAAAACACACGGTGAAAAGAAAATTGGAGATGTAACGCTTGCACAAGTATACCAAGGAATGCGAGGTATTACTGGTTTAGTTACAGAAACAAGTTTATTAGATGCACAGGAAGGAATTCGTTTCCGCGGATTTTCTATTCCAGAGTTGCAAGATAAATTACCAAAAGCACCAAAAGGTGATGAACCCTTGCCAGAAGGCTTATTTTATTTAATGATGGTTGGTGAAATACCCACTAATGAGGATGTAAAGGAGATAACTAATAATTGGCAAAGAAGAAGCCATGTGCCTTCACATGTATTTGATGTCATTGATGCATTTCCTATTGGTGCTCACCCAATGACAATGTATGTTGCTGCGGTGATGGCATTACAAACTGAAAGTAAATTTTCAGCTGAGTATGCTAAAGGAATGAATAAGAAAGATTATTGGCAGTATACTTATGATGACTCGATGGATTTAATCGCAAGATTACCAAGAATTGCTGCTTACATATATCGTAGAAAATATAAGAACAACCAACATATTCATCCAAACGGATTACTAGATTGGGCAGGCAACCTTGCTTATATGATGGGCTTTGAAGATGAAAGCACAAAAGAATTAATGCGTTTATACATGACCATTCATGCTGACCATGAAGGTGGCAATGTTTCGGCACATACTACACACTTAGTAGGTTCTGCATTGAGCGATCCTTATTTAAGTTATGCAGCAGGTATGAATGGATTAGCTGGTCCTTTACATGGATTAGCTAACCAAGAAGTAATCAAATGGATTTTTGAAATGCAGGAAGCAATTGGTTCAGATAGCCCAACTAAAGAACAAATTGTGGATTATGTTCAAAAAACTTTGGCTTCAGGAAAAGTAGTACCAGGATATGGCCACGCGGTATTAAGAAAAACAGATCCTCGTTTTACAGCACAAATGGAATTTGGAAAAAAACACTTACCTGATGACAAATTAGTGAACACTGTTTGGAATATTTATGAAACTGTACCACCTATTTTAGAGTCATTAGGAAAAGTAAAAAATCCTTGGCCAAATGTGGACGCACATAGTGGTGCATTATTAGTTCATTATGGTATCGTTGAATATGAATTCTATACTGTATTATTTGCAGTTAGTCGTGCCTTAGGTGTATTAGCTAGTTTAACATGGGATCGTGCATTGGGCTTCCCATTAGAGCGTCCAAAATCAGTAACGACCGCTGCTGTGAAAGATTGGATAGATGGTGTCGGAGAAAATTTAATCTAAAATATAGTCGTAAAAGAGCAATGAAAATTCGTTGCTCTTTTACATTTGAGCTAATATTTTATTTGGGGAATTAGCTCAGTTGGTAGAGCGCTTGCATGGCATGCAAGAGGTCAGCGGTTCGAACCCGCTATTCTCCACATATGAGTTGTGGTAAATTCCTGGTTTTATTCGTTTTATTTTTTATTACAGTTGGGCAAGTAACTGCTCAAAATAACCCGGTGCGTATAAAGGTGACCGATAAAAATGGTAAACCATTTAGCATGGCATTTGTCTTGTATTACCAACAAGTAAAACCCACTGAAAAATTTAATATACAAACAGCAAAAAAAATAACGGTAGACTCTTTGGGTGTTGCTGA
>CANETM010000052.1 GCA_947441205.1 Bacteroidota bacterium
ATTTATGATCAAGCATTTGGTCATGAAAGCAATTTCTCCATTGAATCTACCATTGCTCCATTTACAGATTTTTATATTCACGATATTGCATTTGCGCAAGTTAATGACAACCCTAATTTTTCAGTTGATTTTTCATTAACCGAACCGCACAAAAAGAAAGCAGATCATTTTGAAGCCATTGTGAAAATTAAGCCAAAGCAATTTTTTCAAAAAATTGAAATATTGAAGGAGGATGAAAAAGCGAATATCAGTTATCCTTTATTTGAAACCTATCCCGATAAAATTGAGGATAATCATATTGCCATTGATGTTTTAAGAAATGCTGGATTTAAAGTGTATGACGCTTCTAAAATCAAACAAAATATTCAACAAGCTCGCTCTGTAATTGATTTGCATATTGAGAAAATAATGGACAGGCATAGTCATTTAAGCAATGCTGAAATTTTACATTTCCAATTGGAAGAATTTGAAAAATGGTTTGAACTAGCACGACTCAATAATTTGCCTTCTATGATTATAATTCATGGTGTAGGAAAGGGGAAACTCAAGGCTGAAATTCATGATTTATTGAAAGTTAAACCAGGCGTAAAAAGTTTTATCAATCAATATTCGGACTTTTATGGCTATGGGGCCACAGAGGTGTTTTTTGAGTATTAAATGATGGTTTTACATAATCATCTGCATTTCAATTACTTATATCTTATAGTTATTATTTACTACCTTTGCTTTACTACAAACCCGAGCTATCGTGGTAAGCAATTACCAAGGAAAGTCCGGACAGCATAGAGTAACCCACCGGTGAATAGCCGGCGTCCTCGCAAGGGGGCAGAGAAAGTGCCACAGAAAATAACTACCTCGCAAGAGGAAAAGGTGAAAACGTGAGGTAAGAGCTCACGAACAAAGCAAGTAATTGTTTTGTAGGGTAAACCTTGGGTGCTGTAATGCCACGTAAAGGAACGTTTGAGAGCAACTCGTTCGAGTTCCAGGGTAGGCAGCAAGACTTCATCAGTAATGATGAGGCTAGATAAATGATAGTTTAGAAACAGAATCCGGCTTATGAGGCTTGTAGTACTTTGAAATTTTGTCTTTTTTAAAAAGACTTTAAAAATATTTTATAACCACGTCTTTACTAGACATAATAGAACTGATCATGACGATAGAACAAATTAAGCGCATGAAGGACCAGGTAACTGTCCTAAGGAGGTTTCTTTGACGTTGATAATCGAATACAAAAAGTAGATCAGGACAAACAAATGTCCTTGTCACCCGGATTTTGGGATGACAACACGCGTGCTACTGGAATCATGAAAGAAATAAAGTTGAATGAATACTGGATAAATCTATTTAAACAGGTTGAATCCAGTGTTGAAGATTTTAGTGTCTTGTTTGAATTTTGGAAAGGAGGTGATGCCACTGAGCAAGAAACAAAGGAAGCTTTTGATAAAGCTGTTATCTTAATTGAAGATGCTGAATTTAAAAGCACACTCAATAAGCCTGAAGACGAACTCCCTGCAATTATGCAAATAAATCCCGGAGCTGGCGGAACTGAGAGTCAGGATTGGGCTGAAATGTTGCTTAGAATGTACAGTATGTATGGTGATAAGCAAGGTTGGACCGTTACTTCATTAGATCACCAAGATGGCGACGGCGCAGGTATCAAATCGGCAACGATTCAGTTTGATGGACCTTTTGCATATGGATTTTTGAAAGCAGAATCAGGGGTGCATCGTTTGGTTAGAATTTCTCCATTTGATAGTAATGCTCGAAGACATACAAGTTTCGCGTCGGTTTATGTATATCCATTAATTGATGATAGTATTGAAATTACAGTAAGCCCCGCTGATATTGAATGGGAGTTTTATCGAAGTGGTGGTAAGGGTGGACAAAACGTAAACAAAGTGGAAACAGCGGTACGTTTAAAACATATTCCATCAGGTATCATTGTAGAATGTCAACAATCAAGAACGCAGGGGGAGAATCGAGAAATTGCAATGAAAATGTTGAAGAGTAGATTGTATGAGGAAGAAATGCGCAAAAAACAAGAAGCATTAAATGCGTCGAATTCGACAAAGAAAAAAATAGAGTGGGGAAGTCAAATTCGTTCTTATGTATTTCATCCATATAAAATGATAAAAGACCATCGTACCGATTATGAAGTTGGTAATGTAGGGCCAGTGATGGATGGCGAAATAGATGGATTTATTAAAGCCTATTTAATGAGCGAAAAGGAAGAATAATAAATAGACAATAAAGTATTGTTTATTTATTATGATGAATGAGTGGAGTAATTTTTAATTTATTTCTGTATGCAGCACTTTAGTTCTTTGGCGAAAGTATTTCGTATTTATTCTTTGGCCTTAAATCTTCTAGCCACTTAAATCCTTTAAGCCTCATATTTTCGGTTGATGTCTGACCTAGTGGAGACATTTTACCAACTAATTGATTAACAAAAACAACTTTAGCTACTTCATTATTTTCAAAGTCAATTTCTATTGACTGAGCTGTTGTTCGGTTAACGCCAAGGAATTTTTGTTTATCATCTAATGCGAAGTATATGTTTTCGGCATTTCCTTTGGTTCTCATTTTTGTCAATTCTCCATCCTTAAACCAAGCATTTAATTTATTTCCTTTAAGTTGGTTGTAAAAGGAAGTTGTATCAACCTTTGAAATCGCAAATGCATTGTCAATAACTTTTAATTGTTCCGGTTTTTTATTATTAACATACATATAAATTGTATCGCCCGTTATTTGACTATTATTTGCCCATATTATTGGGTTGTTGAATAATCGAATGGTGGAATCATTTAAAGCAAAAAATAGACTATCGCATTTTCCTTGCAATGAATCGCCGAATAGTTTAACATTATGAAATGCTTCAAAGTATTTATTCAAAGATGTATCCGTTGTTATGCCAATACTATCTCTAACGGTTTTGAATGGCTTATTTAAGTCTGAAATTTTTGCTGAGTATAAAGTATCGGCTGTTACATAAAGGGTATCCTTATTTTGCTTAATCAATAAGGTCGGTAATTCTGTCGCTAGTAAAATGCTTTTTTTCTTGTCTGTTTTTATATTATTAGCCATTAAATCAAAACTAAGGCTGTCTTTTGATTTGTATATTGCGTTACCCCTAAATTCTGCTAATCCTAATGAGTCATCAATGGCCATTTCATCAGCTAAAAAGGTATAGGTACTATCATCAATGGATGATCGGTCATACAAATAACCTTTTTTTGTCCCTATATTGTAATTGCCATTTTTGGTTCTTATAATTCTAGTTTTTGAAATTATTTTAGTGGGACTAATAAAATTTGATAACTGAGAATAGGTATTGTATTCTAAAGTGTCTGTAATAATTGTATTATCTGGATCATTAAGGGTAACTTTTTTTCTAAAAATGACATCTCGAGTTACGCCATAATAAAAACCTTCAGTACTTGTCAAACTTGTTTTCTGCCTAACTAATTTTCCACCTTTTTTGAAATTTCCAATCTTAACTGAAACGTCATAATCCAATGAGTCAGTTGTTAAAACTCCTTTGCCATCAGTTAGCTTAACATGTTTTCTTAAATAGGCTTTTTTTGTATTTCCAATGTATTTCAGATAGTCTGCATAGGTATGAACACTGTCGGCGTCATTAATATGAACATTCCCAAATCCCTCTAAGGTGTTTAAAGTGGTATTTAAAATTAAACTATCACCAAAAAGTAAGGTTTTTCCTTGTTTGATTTTAACATGACCAACTAGGATTAAAAAATCCATGCTGTCTTGTTTTTTTACATTGTATGTTTCAGCAGATAAAAATTCAATCAGTTTTGAATTACTATCAATAGGGGCATTTGTGCCTCCTAAAATAGCTTGAGCATCTACTTTCGAAAAGCTACAAAAAATTAGTATTAAAATATAACTAACCTGTTTCATTAGTTTAGTGTATCAGCTATTGGCTTAGACAATGGTATTGACTTATCTTTTTTGCCAAAAACCGAAATATTTATATAGCGCTTAGGATGAACTTTTACATCATCTACTAAAGTATTTACACTTTGAATAGTGTTTTTAAGTTGAGTATACACTGTCGAGTCATTCAATAATTTTGAAGCCGAACCATTTCCTTTGTTAAGTTGATTTAAAGTAATTGATAATTCGTTTACAGCAACCTGGATGGTTTTAATAGTATTTGTTAAATCTGCGTCTTTAATTTGTTTTGTAGTCGTATCTAAATTGCTAAGAATGTTATTAATTTTCTTATTGTTTTCATTTAGGTTTTTAGTAAAGCTACTTAGGTTGGATGCGGTATTCGCTATGGAACCATTTTGTTTTTGAAGCATTGACTCAATTGACACCATTGATTTATTTAAGTTTTCAGTTGTTTCACTTAAATTTTTCAAAATAACTTCTAAGTTGGCTTTATTATTATTATTTAAAACTTGATTAATATTAGTTAGTACTCTTTGTAATTCTGAAATTGTTTGCTTTGTTTGTTCTCCTAAAGGCGAAAGTGTATTCATTAAGTCACCTAATAAACTTGCCGCTGGAGCAGTTTTGATGGTATCTTCTGATTTTAAATAAGTTGTAGCATTTCCTAATATAATACTAATACTATTTGTACCAAGTGGATTGTCCTGGATTGTAGCAGTTGAATTAGTTGGAATTTTGTATTCGTTATTAAGTTTTATAGATACTAATATTTGGGATAAATCATCAGTTTTATTTTCTATTTCAAAAACAGTACCTACCTGAAATCCATTCACAAAAACTGGATTAGATACTATTAGGCCTTTAGTATCTGAATATTTTGCATACAGGAAATTCCCGGACTTAAATATAGTTTTACCCTTTAAAAAATTAAATCCGACTATGATTAAAGTAATGGCAATGATTGTCAAAGCACCTACCTTAGTTTCGTTACTTACCTTCATCTTTTTATATTATTGAATGCTTCTACAAAATTACCTAAAAATATTGGCTAATTAGTATTGGACTTTTTTTGGTTCTCTAATGAATTTTTATACCTAATCAAGGACTTAGTGATCACTTCGCATATTTGATTTTGGCCATCTTCACTATTCAAATAATCTTCATCTTCCGGATTTGATATAAAACCAGTTTCAACTAAAACAGCAGGCATTTGAACTGCTGCTAATACCCAAATTCCCTTTTGTCTTTGTTTAGCCTCACGACTTAATCTTCCTGAATTTTTGAATTCCTCCTCAATAGTTAGCGCTAAACTTGCTGCACGTTGAAAATATTGCTGAGTTAGTAGGCTAATCATCATTGATCTGGTTGGGTCAGCTTCTTCAATTTCTTTAATTTGTTTAATGGAAACGGAGTCCAACTTTTCAACTACATCATCCACGGCTTCGCTAGCCATATCCTTACGTTGGTCAGATTTAACTACATTATAAATAAATGTTTCTGTTCCTCTAGCCGATGAAGGGGTATAGGTAACTTTATATAATGGCACTTTACGGGTAACCTTCCTTTTTTTACCTTTCTTTTTAACAGTATAAGTTTTTGTTGTATGACCTATAATTTCCCTATTTCTGCTTGGATCTGCCGAATTGGTGTGAATGCAAATAAACAAGTCCCCTTTAGCTGCATTTGCAATTTTAGCTTTTTCCACCACTGAATTGAAAATATCAGTTTCTCTAGTCAAAACAACCTCAACATCAGGAATGGATGATTTTATATAATCAGCTAGTTTTAAAGAAATGGCTAAAGAAATAGCTGCTTCGGTAGAATATTTGCCATTCGCGCCAGGGTCAGTTCCCCCATGACCAGGGTCAATTACTATTCTTTTTAATGTTTTTGATTGATTTTGGGCGTTAATAGCATTAAAAGGTGCTATTAAAATCGTTAAAAAACATATACATAATGCTAAAATCAGTCTATTTTGCTTCATAATCAGTGCCTTAATGCTGTTTTAGTTTATTTTTGCTAAAGTGATACATCTAGGATACAAATTTAACGTAAAATACAAGGCTTACATTGTAAAAATGGCTTTTTTACTATTATTAACAATAGTTTTTTCCCCATTTTTATTGAATGCTCAGTCACCAACGGCCAAAAAGGGTAGTTCTAAACCTGTACTTGCTACATTAAAGGATACTACATTAGCTATAAAAGATACTGCAAAATCTGATTCAACGCGTGTTACTAATATCCGAATGTCAAAGGACAGTATTGATGGGATCGTTGATTATAACGCAACCGACTCGGGTGTAATGATCATGAAAACAAAAGAGTTTTTTTTATACGGAAATGCTAAAACTATTTATAGATCTTCCATTCTAGAAGCTGCCAATATTGTTTTTGATCAACAAAGTCAAAATATTAGGGCTTATGGAGCAAATGATACTTCGGGAAACCCTATGAGTAAACCTAAGTTTAAAGAGGGTCAAATGTCATCCTTAAATGATTCCATATTTTATAATTTAAAAACAGGGAAAGGGCTTACAAAAAATACAAATTTTCAACAAGGCGAAATTTTCGTGAATGCCAATACCATGAAAAAAGTTAGTGTTGATGAAGCTTTTGCTTGGAAAGCAAAATTTACGACCTGTAATCTAGATGAACCTCACTTTGCTTTTGTAACGAAAAAAATGAAAATCATAACAGACAAAGTAGGTATGTCTGGACCCATTTACCCTGAATTTGAAGGCGTGCCCATTCCTGTTCAAATTCCGTTTGCAATGTTTCCTTTAACAAGAGGGAAACATTCTGGTTTTATGGCACCTGCATTTTCAACAAGTGAAGATTTTGGATTAGGATTCGAAGGACTTGGATATTATAAAGTGTTATCAGATAATTTCGATGCAACCGTAAAGGCAAATATATACTCTTATGGAGGATGGAGTTCAAATTTGAATTCAAAGTATATTAAAAGATATAAATACATAGGCAACTTTAATTTGTCCTTACAGAATACAAAAATATTAAATAGAAATACGAGTATACCAACCGAGTTTACGGGTGGTCAAACTTTTATGGTAAACTGGTCGCACTCCATGGATAGTCGTGCATTACCTGGGACTAGCTTTTCAGCTAATGTTAATTTCGGAAGTTCAAAGTACAACACCTATTTATTAAACAACCCGAATCAAAATTTTCAAAATAGGTTAAGTTCATCTATATCGTATAATAAATCATGGAATAATTTATACAATTTATCATTAAACATTAATCATAGTCAAAACACAAATCAACGAACCGTAAGTTTGAGTTTGCCTAATATTAACTTTAACGCATTAACTATTTATCCGTTTCAAAAAAAGGACCAAATTGGTGCAGGTAAATGGTATGAGAAAATAGGTATTGGTTATAATGGTCAATTTCAAAATCAGTTTAGTTTTTACGACTCTGCAATTAATGTAAATAAATTATTAGATACCATGCAATGGGGTGCAACGCATAGCATACCCATTTCATTATCACTTCCAAGTTTAGGACCTATAACTATATCGCCAGCCATTTCATTTGAAAACAAATGGTTTGGACAAGCCAATTTATTAAGTTGGAATCCGACTTTAAAAAAGGTAGACACTACCATAAATCGTGGTTTTTACAATGCTTCTAATGTTAATTTCGGAATTGGGACTGCTACTAGGGTATTTGGTACTTATAAAGTTAAAGGTAATTATGTCGAAGCTATAAGACATGAAGTTAGGCCTAGCATTAGTTTTAATTACACGCCAAATTTAGCGGCCTCTTATCATTATACAGCACAAGTTGATACAACTGGTAGGTTATACCGTTTTTCAAAATTTGATGGAATAGCAATGGGAGGTGCCTATTCAGAAGGTACGTTTGGAGGTATTGGATTTGGTATAGATAATTTATTGGAAATGAAAGTAAGAGACAATGATGATACCACTGAAGCATCCTTTAAAAAAGTAAAATTAATTGATGGTTTTGGATTTACTTCCAACTATAATTTTTTAGCGGATAGTTTTAAATTAGGAAATTTTAGTTTTTATGCGCGAACCTTATTATTTAATACCATTAATATAAGTTCATCCTTTAGTTTAGATCCTTATGCAACCGATAAGCAAGGATATCGAGTAAATAGATTAAATATTGATCCAACAAAATTAAAATTTGGGAATATAACCAATGGCGGAATTTCTTTTTCTACTTCCTTTAAGAGTAAATCAAAAAATGAAACAGAGTCTAAGAAAAAGGAAATACCATTAGACCCATTCATGACACCCGAGGAGCAACAAAGACAATTGCAATATGTAAGAGCAAACCCAGCTGAATTTACCGATTTTAATATCCCATGGACTTTATCGGTTTCTTATTCATTTAATTTTTCGAGAACTTTAAAACCCGACTATTCTGGATATAAGATTCAAACATTTTCTTCCTTGAATTTAAACGGTGATTTTAGTTTAACACCTAAATGGAAAATTGGTGCAACAGGTTTTGTTGATGTTGAAAAATTAAGTATTCAACAAATGAGTATGTTTATTACTCGGGAAATGCATTGTTGGCAGTTAGCCATAAATGTAACCCCAATTGGTTTATATAAATCATTTAACATTACTGTAAATCCGAAATCGGGTATACTTAGAGATCTTAGAATTAATAGAAGTAGAACCTTCTCATCCTCATCCTACTAATTATTTATTTATTTAGGTTCGTTTTCGAGATAATGCTTTGCCATAATATCATATACCAGCTGCTTTAAGGAATCAATGGAATGACCTTGTGGGTATACGGCTGGAAGTATATGCATGATTATTTTTCCAGGTTTAAAATACATTGCTGGTTTTGCAGGCAACATTTTTTTGGTATTCAACATAATTACCGGCACTATTGGCTTTTGTGTTTCGATTGCTAATTTAAAAGCGCCATCATAAAAGGACTTTAATGGTTCACTAGTTTTATTTCTTGTTCCTTCTGGGTAAATAAGCATGTCTAATCCGTGATTTAAAACATACTTCATTTTATCATAACTATCTTGCCTACTTCGGCTATCATTTCTATCAACCAATACTGTTCCAATTGAGTAAATCCATCCAAAAATGGGCACTTTAGATAATGATTTTTTCGCGATTGTTTTATTAGCCCTTGGCAAAAAGGGGAAACTGACTGGAATATCCAATAAGCTATTGTGGTTACAAACTACCACTGCATTTTCTAAATTATCAAAATGGTGTTTTCCTCTAACAGTAAATCGAATTCCAGAAAATATCATAAAAGTGCTCATCCATAATTGAGAAACACGACGATGCCATTTTGTTTTTTGAGGCTCGCGTAATACTAAACAATACAAATACAACCACATATAAATAAACATACTTGTGGCGAACATAAGTAAAGCCCAAAATGCTAAAAATCTACCAATAATATTTCTAATCAGTTTCATAATAAATGTCATTTTACAATCATGGCATCCAGTCAATCGGATTTTTATGATGTTGTGTC
>CANETM010000053.1 GCA_947441205.1 Bacteroidota bacterium
ATTGCTATATTAATGTCTTTTTCATTTAAAACATAAGCAAGTCTAACCTGGTTTTTCCCAAGACCTGGGGTAGTATAAAAACCGCTAGCAGGTGCAAGCATGATAGTTGCATTGTTAAATCTAAAATCAGTTAATAACCATTTGCAAAATTCGTCGGTATCTTCTACTGGAAGTTTTGCCATAGCATAAAAGGCACCCTGAGGGCTTTGACAATAAACCCCTTCCATTTTAATTAGTCTGTTTATTAAAGTGTCTCTTCTTTTTTTATATTCGGCGCGCGTTGCGTCAAAGTAATTTGATGGTAAACCTAATGCTGCTTCAGCTGCAATTTGCTCAAGTGTAGGAGGACTAAGTCTTGCTTGTGAAAACTTCATTACTGCCTCAATCACCTCTTTGTTTTTTGTAACTAAAGCGCCAATTCTAGCACCACATGCTGAATATTTTTTAGAAAAAGTATCTATCATAATAACTCGATCCTCGACACCTGCTAGTGTTAATGTACTTTTTACATTTCCTTCATAACAAAATTCTGTGTATGCTTCGTCTGAAAACAAATACAAATCTTTTTCTTTAATCAAATCCCTAATTTGAAATAGTTCTTGCTCGCTATAAACATAGCCAGTTGGATTATTAGGATTGCAAATAAAAATACCCTTGGTTTTATTTGTAATTTTTTCCCTGAATGATTCAATAGGAGGTAAGGCAAATCCTGATTCGATAGTCGAAGTGATTGGTATAATTTTTATTCCAGCTGCAATAGCAAATCCAATGTAATTAGCATAAAAAGGTTCGGGTACAATAATTTCATCGCCTGCATCAAGGCATGCCATGAAAGCAAATAAAATGCCTTCACTACCGCCAATAGTAATTAAAATATCGGTGTAGTCAACATGTATATTTTTTGAATTGTAATAGGCAGCAAGTTTTTTTCTAAAACTTAAAATGCCTGCACTGTCTGTATATTCTAAAACTTTTAAATGTGCATTACTAACTGCATCCATCATGACTGCAGGAGTTTCAATATCAGGCTGTCCAATATTTAAATGGTATACTTTAACCCCGTTTTTTTTTGCATTTTCAGCATATATTGCCAACTTCCTTATGGGAGAGGAAGGCATGTTTTTACCACGTTCACTAATTGTAATCATTCGGACAAAGATAGGTGCATGCAATAGAATAAAAAAGCGCTAACAAATTTGCTAGCGCTAAATAATTAGGGTTATAAATATTAACTGATGTAAGTTAATATACAGATATGATTTATTTTATTACCTCGCCTTCAATGACAAGTTCAGTAACCTCTTTTTCACCTGCGTATTTCACTGTCACTCTTTTTTTAAATTGCCCTTCATTAGGTGCAGTATAAGTTACTTTAATAGTGCCCTTTTGACCTTTCAAAATTGGGTTTTGATTATACTCGGGTTGTGTACATCCGCACTCGGCATTTGCAAATTCAATCACTGCTGGTTTGTTTCCTAAATTAGTGTAATTGAAAATAACAGATTTGTGTACACCCTTTTTAATCTTGCCATAATTATGACTTGTTTGATCAAATTTTATAGTTGCTTGGGCAAAGCTTCCAATAGTTAATAATAAGGCAATTACGAGTAAATTTAGTTTCATATGAAGGTTTTTAAGATTCAACAATTTTGTTAGGTGAATTCCCGTTTTTATGGAAGTATTTATGAACAATTATGACTGCAAATTATTGAAAAATTGTTAATTATGGCTTTTTATGTGTTTAATGATTTTTATTGCATTTTGACCCCTACTTTTGTGAAATGGAACCATTGGATGAAGCACTTACAAGCCAAGAGGTACTCTCTTTCGAAGCCTTTCGACAGTCTGTAATAGCAGATTATCGAATTGCATTAACAAGTAGAGAGGTTAGCTTATTGGGAAGAAGGGAAGTGCTTACCGGAAAGGCTAAATTTGGCATTTTTGGTGATGGTAAGGAAGTTGCTCAAGTTGCCCTTTCCAAATTTTTCCAAAAAGGTGATTTTAGAAGTGGATATTATCGAGATCAAACTTTCATGTTTGCTTTAGGTGTAGCGAATACCGAACATTATTTTTCTCAATTATATGCCGATGTTCATAATGACCCATATAGTGGTGGGAAAAATATGAATGCTCATTTTGCTACTGCTTTTGTGAATGAAAATGGTCAGTGGAATAATTTAGTTAATAGTTATAATATTTCAGCCGATATCGCTCCTACCGCTGGACAAATGGTTCGTGGTTTAGGTATGGCCTTTGCATCCAACTGTTTTAGATCATCTAAACATAAGGATCAATTTAAACATTTAAGTAACAATGGAAATGAGGTTTGTTTTTGTACCATTGGCGATGCGAGCACTTCCGAAGGACAATTTTGGGAAGTTGTAAATGCAGCAGGTGTAATTCAAGCACCCTTAGCGATGTTTGTATTTGATGATGGTTATGGTATTTCAGTACCCACTAAATTGCAAACGACCAAAGGTTCCATATCGGAAGCATTAAGAGGGTTTGATAAAAAAGAAGGAACAAATGGCGTTAAAATTTATACGGTTAAAGGCTGGGACTATGCATCACTTTGTGAAACTTTTGAAGAAGGGATTGCTTATACTAGGTTAAATCATGTTCCTGTTTTATTTCATGTGCAAGAATTAACACAACCGCAAGGTCACTCAACAAGTGGCAGTCATGAAAGGTATAAATCGGGGGAGCGTTTAGAATGGGAAAGAGCATGGGATTGTAATAAAAAAATGAGAGAGTGGTTGATATTAAATGAACTTACCACCGAAGAGGATTTGCAGGAATTGGAAATGAATGTGAAAAAAGAAGTGCGTGCAGGAAAGGAATTGGCATGGAATAAATATATTACTCCCATCAAAGAAAAATTAAATGAGGGTGTAAATATTGCATTGAATGGATTAGATGGGAATATTTTAGAAACTACACACTCGGCATTGGCGGAGTTGATTAATAATAAAGAACCTTTAAAGAGAAATATTTTCAGAATCTTGCACACTTTGGTAGAACAAATGCCTAGTCATCCGAATGCAAAAGCAATTAAAAATTTTCTATCTCAATATTTGAAACAGGAGGCACCTTTTTATAGCAGACATTTATACAATCAAACCCAAAAAAGTACTTTAAATGTTTCGCTTGTTGAACCTGTTTACGATGACAATTCAAAAATCTTAAATGGGTATGAGGTATTGAATGTATATTTTGATCAGTTGTTTGAAAAAAATCCTTTGGTATATGCATTTGGAGAGGACTTAGGAAATATTGGGGACGTGAATCAAGGTTTTGCTGGTTTACAAGCCAAGCATGGTGTGGATCGCATTTTTGATACGGGCATAAGGGAACAATCTATTATGGGACAAGCACATGGCATGGCCATGCGAGGATTGAGACCTATTGCAGAAATTCAATACTTGGATTATTTATTATACGGTTTACAAACTTTAAGTGACGACGTTGCTACTTTGCATTATCGTAGTAATGGACAACAAAGTAGTCCTGTTATTATTCGTACCAGAGGACATAGATTAGAAGGGATGTTTCACAGCGGTTCACCAATGGGCATGATTATTAATTCACTTAGAGGAATGTTTGTTTGTGTTCCAAGAAATATGGTACAAGCGGTAGGCATGTACAATACTTTGTTAAAAGGGAATGACCCTGCTTTATTGATTGAATGTTTAAATGGCTATCGTTTAAAAGAAACCATGCCAAATAATATTGGAGAGTTTACTGTTCCATTGGGTAAGCCAGAAATACTTAAAGAAGGATCCGATATTACCATTGTTTCTTATGGCTCTACATTAAGAATTATTGAAGACGCTGCAATTAGATTAAATACATTGGGCATTGATTGTGAAATTATAGATGTACAAACCTTATTGCCATTTGATATCAATCATCAAATTTTAGCCTCTCTGAAAAAAACCAATCGTATTGTATTTGTTGATGAGGATGTAGCAGCTGGAGCAAGCGCTTATATGTATCAACAAGTAATTGAAAAGCAGGGTGGGTATAAATGGTTAGATGTAGCAGCAAGAACCATTTCGTCAAAAGAACATCGTCCTGCATTTGGTAGTGACGGTGATTATTTCTCTAAGCCCAATACCGAAGATATTATTTCAGTTGTCTGTGAGATGATGGCAGAATAAACTTTAGTGAGCCCCTGGCAGTCTTGATAAATTATATCCCTCTAATTTTTGCGTTTGCTCAACTGACCCTAATCTAAATTTTACTTGTACTTTGGTTTGTTTTTCAAAAGCCCTTTCGGTATTGCAAAAAAATCCTGTTTTTGTGGTATAATAGTTTGCTGGAACTTTTGTTTCACGCGTGATAGCATACAAATTAAATACAGGCCTAGTGGTGTCTTTCATTTTTGGTAAAAGACATCCAGCGAATAATATGGCGGTTAACAAATACAAAATATCAATTATAATTACTTAAAGTTGAAAGAGTAAGAATGTCGAAAAATCCAACTTACCCCATGTTATGAAATACTTTATTAACGTCTTCATCTTCTTCCAGCCTTTCAATTAATTTACTAATATCCTCAGCTTGCTCATCGCTCACTGGCACGGTTGTGCTTGGTATCCATTCAAACTCGGCGCTGATTACATTTAATTTTTTAGCCTCTAATTCTTTTTGCAGGTTTCCAAAATCGGTGAAAGCACATCTTAATACTAAAATAGGATTTCCATTGTCATCAACGCTATCGCCTAATTCATCTAAGCCGTGGTCAATTAATTCTAATTCTAAATCATCCATCACTAAGCCTTCGGGATTTAATTTAAACACACCCATTTTTTTAAATTGAAAACTCACACTTCCACTATTGCCCATAGCGCCACCACCTTTATTAAAATGACTTTTAACATTAGCAACGGTACGTACATGATGGTCAGTAGCTGTTTCAACTAATAATGCAACACCATGAGGCGCATATCCTTCGTATAAAATTTCCTCGTAGTTACTTGTATCCTTACCCATAGCACGCTTGATAGCTGCCTCAACTCTATCCTTGGGCATACCAGCACTACGCGCATTTTGATAACATCTTCTTAATGCAGGATTATCGTCGGGATTCGGTCCTCCTGATTTTACGGCAATTACAATTTCTTTACCAATTCGTGTAAACTGTTTTGCCATTCGGTCAAAACGTTTAAACATGGTTGCTTTTCTTACTTCAAAAATCCTTCCCATAGTAATTATTTAAGGTCAGCAAAAATACGGCAAAAAAAATAGCCAGACAATTCAGTCTGGCTATTCCTATATAAAACAGTAAATAAGTTACTAGTTTAATTTACTGTGTTTGCGGCTGTAAACAAAGTAAACTACTAAACCCAAAGCCATCCATGCAAAAGCCACTTTAAGGGTTTGTGCATCTAATGCAAATATCATTGCAAGACAAATCACAGCACCTAAAATTGGAACCAATGGAACCAATGGTGTTTTGAAAGGTCTAGCCATTTCAGGTGATTTTACACGTAAAATCCAAATACCCGCACTTACTAATACAAAGGCGAATAAGGTACCAAATGAAGTTAAGTCTCCTGCTACACTGCCAGGAACAAATGCAGCAAATGCACCTACAAAAACAAATAGGATCCAGTTTGATTTATAAGGCGTACGATATTTAGGGTGTAAGTCAGAGAATACCTTTGGCAATAAACCATCGTTTGCCATAGAGTAAAATACACGTGACTGACCCATTAACATTACTAAAATTACCGAGCTAAAACCAGCTAAGATAGCAACAGTAACTGCAGTTGCCAACCAGCCGTATCCAGTCATATAAGTAGAAATAGCATATGCAACCGAAGCCTCGCGTCCTTTTAAAGGATCAACGAAATCAGTCCATGGCGCAACACCTGTTAATACGTGTCCAAATAAAATATATAAAATAGTACAAACAACTAATGAACCTAAAATACCAATTGGCATATCTCTTTTTGGATTCTTCGCTTCCTGAGCAGCTGTTGAAACGGCATCAAAGCCAATAAAGGCAAAAAATACAATTGCAGCTCCACCCAAAACACCACCCCAGCCATGCTTGAAAGCACCTGAGTAATCAGCAATTACTTTACCTGCCCCGTCTAAAACTGGTGGTTGGTTAGCTGGAATCAAATAGGGTGTATGGTTTTCAGGACGAATAAATTGCCATCCGATAATGATAAAAATAATTACAATAGCTACTTTAACAAATACGATAACCGCATTTACAATCGCAGATTCTTGTGTTCCTTTAATTAATAACAAAGTCAATAATAATAAAATCACCAAGGATGGGGCATTCATAATTCCATGATGTAAAACACCAGCTGAATCAGTTATGCTTTCAAACGGGGAATGGCTCCATTCATAGGGGATGGCTCCTCCCAGCAGCTTATTTAAATATTCACTCCATGCAATGGATACGGTAGCAGCTCCTAAAGCATATTCCATGATTAAGGCCCAACCAATAATCCATGCAACAGTTTCTCCCATAGTTACATAGGAGTATGCGTATGCACTTCCTGAAATAGGGATCATTGCTGCGAATTCAGCATAACATAAACCTGCGAAAGCACAACCTACAGCTGCTACAATAAATGATAAAGTTACAGCAGGTCCAGCAGCTTGTCCAGCAGCAGCAGCAGTACGCACAAATAAGCCAGCACCGATAATAGCACCAACGCCCAAAGCGATTAAATTACCCGCACCCAATGTGCGCTTTAAACCTTTTCCGCCATCCTCAGCTTGAGCTAACATTTCGGCAAGGTCTTTTTTTCTAAATAAACTCATAGTTAAGTATTTGAGTTAATAACAAAATTGGTTTAACAATCCTGTTGGGTTAATGAACAATATGAATATGAGCTGAAAAATAGGACTTTTTTCTCAAAAAAGCAGGTCTTTTTTTTATAACATATGTCTTATATTGCAGTACTAACAACCTATGAAAAAGTCAAATAACCTTACCCTGTATATTATCGTAGCGATGATAGCGGGTGCCGCTTTGGGATATTATATACATGAAAACTATACGCCTGCAAGCATTGAAGTTTTTTCCAAAAACATAAAGTTATTAACGACCATATTTTTGAGGCTAATTCAAATGATTATTGCTCCATTGGTATTTACCACATTGGTCGTAGGAATTGCAAAATTAGGAGATTTAAAAACCGTGGGTAGAGTAGGTGGCAAAGCCTTACTTTGGTTTGTAACAGCTTCCTTAGTTAGTTTATTGATTGGTTTAGTATTAGTTAATTTGCTTAAACCAGGGGAAGGAATTGCATTATCAAATGGAGATACTTCAGGCGCTAAAGATTTAATTGGTAAAACGCAATCATTTAGTATTACTGGATTCATTGAGCACGTATTCCCAAAAAGTATTTTTGAGGCTATGGCTACCAATGAGATTTTGCAAATTGTAATATTTAGTATCTTTTTTGGGGTCGCTGCTGCTGCAATGGGTGAGAAATCAAAAGGATTAATCAAAGCATTTGAAGCTGTCTCTCATATTATTTTAAAAATGGTAGGTTATGTGATGAATTTTGCCCCATTAGGTGTATTTGGTGCATTGGCAGCGGTTATTGCAACAAAAGGATTAAGTGTGTTTGTATTTTATATTAAGTACTTCCTATATTTTTTAACGGGTATTGGTGTTTTATGGATTGTTTTAATAGGTGTAGGATTTATTATTCTTGGAAAGAGAATGCCATCGCTTATTAAAATCATTTCCAATCCTTTAATCATTGCTTTTAGTACTACTAGTAGTGAAGCGGTTTTTCCAAAATTAACGGAAGTGCTTGAGCGCTTTGGTTGTAAGGATAAAATTGTGTCCTTTATTTTACCATTGGGCTATTCTTTTAATTTAGATGGCAGTATGATGTATATGACTTTTGCTAGCATGGCTATTGCGCAGGCATACGGCATACATTTAGACATGGGCACACAACTTACCATGTTGCTAGTGTTGATGTTGACAAGCAAAGGTATCGCCGGTGTTCCTCGTGCTTCCTTAGTGGTAGTTGCGGCAACTTGTACCATGTTTAATATTCCCGCAATTGGTATTGCATTAATATTACCAATCGATCATTTTTGTGACATGTTCCGCACTGCTACCAACGTATTAGGGAATAGTTTGGCTACAGCAGTAGTGAGCAAATGGGAGGGCGAATTAGAAGAACAACAACAAGCATAAATTTATTTTAATGACTATTTTATTAGACAGTTTTCACTGGAGTCAATTACTACAACCTCAATACTATATTAATAACGGAGGTTTATGGTTGTTGTTATTTGTTGTATTTGCAGAAACGGGTTTGTTTTTTGGATTTTTTTTACCTGGAGACAGTTTGCTATTTGTAGCCGGCATTTACAGTGATACCTTAGTTGCAAAATTCATAGAAACTTTTGGTATTAATTTGCCTCAAAATCAATGGCTTGATTTATTCATTTTGTTTGCTTTAATAACGGTGGCTGGAATTTTAGGAAATACGGTTGGTTATATGATTGGAAAAAAAGTAGGTCCAGCCATGTACGATTGGAAGGAGAATATTTTTTTCAAGAAAAAGTATTTAATACAAGCTCAGGAGTTTTATGAAAAGCATGGAGGGGGAGCAATTGTGATTGCTCGTTTTATTCCAATTGTGCGCACTTTCGCCCCTATAGTAGCTGGAATTGTAAAAATGGACAAGCAAAAATTTGTTTATTTTAATATCATTGGATGTATTGCTTGGGTTGGAAGTATGCTATGCGCAGGCCATTTTTTACAAGCATGGATTTTAGAGCGTTTTCAATTTGATTTGAAAAAACATTTAGAAATCATTGTAATAGGAATTGTTTTAGTTACTACTGTTCCTGTTATTATTAAAGTCCTTACTCATAAAACAAAATAGCTATTAAGTATGACTAATCAACGTCAAATTGGATTACTATCATTGCCAGTATTAGTTGCCGCACTTGGATATTTTGTTGATGTTTATGATTTACTATTGTTTACCATAGTTCGTCAACCAAGTGTAATGGCTGTTGGCGCAACAGCAGAAAGCATAATCGTTGACAGTGCGCACATTATTAATTGGCAAATGTCAGGACTACTGATAGGTGGAATTTTATGGGGTGTGATAGGTGATAAAAAAGGGAGATTGAAAGTTTTATTTGGTTCTATATTATTGTATTCAGTTGCCAATATTTTAACCTCCTTTGTTCAAAGCGTTGATCAATATGCCTACTGCAGATTCATTGGAGGCATTGGTTTAGCAGGTGAATTGGGCGCAGGTATTACGCTTGTTTCTGAAATGTTACCGAAAAACAAAAGGGGGATTGGAACAAGCATGGTGGCGGGGATAGGTTTATCTGGTGCGGTGTTTGCCTACTTTACTTTTCAATATAC
>CANETM010000054.1 GCA_947441205.1 Bacteroidota bacterium
AACATTAGTATTAACACATAAGGATGGTAGCACTGATACGATTAAAGCAAACCATACTTATAACCAACAACAAATTGAGTGGTTTAAAGCGGGTGGTGCTTTAAATATCATCAGAAAGCAAGTAGCAGGTTAATATTTATACGGCTTTAATAAAATATAAAGCCTAATAAATATTCTCTTAAGATTTTTAAAATCCTCCCGAATACTCGGGAGGATTTTGTTTTTAAACCCTGCTGAGTTTTACTTAAATTTGAAATATGATAAACACAGCACTTGTATCCTTTGGCATGAGCGGAAAAGTTTTCCATGCTCCCTTTATTGCAACCAATCCTGATTTTAATTTAGTAGGTAGTTGGGAAAGGTCATCAAAAAATATTGAAGCAGCCTACCCTAGTTCAAAATCATTTAATAGTTATGAGGAATTATTAGCGGACTCAAGTATTGATTTAGTGATTGTAAATAGTCCTAATGATTCTCATTACGCCTATACTAAAAGTGCTTTACTCGCAGGCAAACATGTAGTGTGTGAAAAAGCTTTTACCAATACGTCTGCAGAAGCACAGGAACTTGATGAACTAGCGAATAAAAAAGGATTGAAATTAGCAGTATATCAAAACAGACGATATGACGCCGATTTTTTAACCTTGCAAAAATTAATTCAGGAGGATGAGATTGGTGAATTGTTAGATGTTCAAATCTCCTTTGAAAGATACCGAACAAATTTAAGTCCAAAGAAACATAAAGAGGCCGTAACGCCTGGAGCAGGTTTGTTATTTGACTTAGGCCCACATTTAGTGGATCAAGCCTTGGTTTTATCAGGCATGCCATTAGCTGTATTTGCAGACATTAGAATTACCCGAAAAGTTTCCTTGGTCGATGATTATTTCAGTATGATATTATATTATCCAAGTCATAGAATTACCTTAACTAGTGGCATGGTATTTATGACACAATTACCAGGTTATAAAGTGTATGGCACTAAAGGAAGTTTTATTAAAAATAGATCCGATGTCCAAGAAAATGAACTGATTGCTGGTAAAAAACCAAATATACCAAATTGGGGTGCTGAGTCTGAAAGTGATTATGGTACATTATATACCGATCACAATGGATTAATTACAAGTAAAGTAATTCAAAGTATCCCTGGAGATTATAAAATATTTTATCAAAAAATGGCTGATGCAATTTTAAATAATGCACCCGTTCCAACAAGTGCACAAGAAGGTAAAAATATTATTCGTGTTTTAGAAGCTGCTAGAAATAGTGCTTTTAATAAAAGAGTGGTAGGAATTTAGTTTTTGAAATGTATTTGTAAATTTAAAAATTTTTTTTTAAAAATCAAAATAGCTAATATGCCCCACCCTACTTAATTGCTATCAAAAAAATATTTGCATCCAATGGAGATGCAACAATTGCAAAGGGAGCAAAAGCATATTTACTAAATCAATTTGAATTTTACGGTATTAAAACACCATTAAGGCGCAAACTTTGCAAGGATTTTTACAAAGCTAACCCAATAAAGGATCATAATGAGTTAAGTAAGCTCATTAAAGAATGTTTTGGTGAGCCACAAAGAGAGTTACATTATTTTGCCATTGAACTTTTAGGGTACCATAAAAAACTATGGTCTAATAAAACATTACCTTTAATTGAGTGGATGATTACGCATAATAGTTGGTGGGATAGTGTAGATTCCACTAATTCTTTTGTTATTGGTAAATACTTTTTACAATTCCCAGAAGCGATTGAACCTGTGACTTCAAAATGGAATCAATCTTCCAATAAATGGCTACAAAGAATGAGTATCTTATTTCAGTTGATATATAAAGAAAAAACCAATACTACCCTTCTTACTGAATACATTGAGAATACACAATTAGAAGAGGACTTTTTTATTCGCAAAGCCATTGGCTGGGCCCTACGTAGTTATGCAAATACCGATGCGAAGTGGGTAATTCAATTTGTAAAAGCACACCCACAACTTTCGAACTTATCGAAGCGGGAGGCATTAAAACATCAATAAAGATTTAAGAAAATATTGAATCAAACTAAAACCCAAAACGAGATTTCAACGCTTTGAAATTTGAATTTACTTCAGCGGCTGATAATGCTCTATTATAAGTATGGAAACAAGAAATCCCACCTAAAAAGTTCCAACTATTATCATTTAATCCTGCTCCTCCTATATATAACACATTACTAGTTGCAGGCGACCTATATGCAGCCGTTCCCTTCCACACACCATCAAAATAAAATTTCGTATTACTATTGGTTGCATCTACAGTGACTGTGTAATTATGCCAATTGGTATTAGTCACAATCGTTGTATGATTTAAAACGACATTATTTACATCAAGAAATGGTGTATTAAAACCATCCCAAACATTCCAATAAAAACCTGTACCAGCAAAAAAGAAATCAGGTCCAGTTCCAGATGCTCCAGTATTAAATAACATTGCATTTGGAACTGGAACTGAATTTGATTTAGCCCAAATACTAAATGTCATTGAAGTTGATTTTGTTAGCGGAGCACTTACATAACTTGCAACACCGGCATTAGGAAAATTAAAAAAAGAAACTCCACCTGTAGTTGTGAAAGTACCTCCAAAAATAGTGCCATTATTGCCGCCTACTATATCAGTCCAAATATTACCAGACCCCCCGTATGAGTTTGTTAAGTTAGCGTCTAAATTTTGAATTAGGCCTGCTGTTATCAAGGTTGGTTGTTGAGATTGTACTACCCTGTTTACTTCATTGTTATTAGCACTAAAAAAAACTTTCTGTGCATTTAAGGTAAACACACAGAAAGTTAATAATATAGTTAGTGATGTTTTCAACACAATAAAACTACATTTTTTTAGCGTCTTCCAAAAATTTTGCTAAACCAATATCTGTTAATGGATGCTTCAATAATCCTAAAATAGAATCTAAAGGACATGTACAAACATCAGCACCTGCTTCGGCTGCTTTTACAATATGTAAAGCATTACGAATTGATGCCGCTAATATCTGAGTTTGAAAACCTTGTACATCATAAATATGACGAATTTGACTAATTAATTCCATCCCATCCCATGAGCTATCATCGATACGACCTATAAATGGAGATACATAAGTTGCACCCGCTTTAGCTGCTAAAATAGCTTGACCAGCAGAAAATACTAAGGTACAATTAGTGCGAATACCATTGTCAGTAAACCATTTAATTGCTTTAATTCCGTCTTTGATCATAGGTACTTTTACAACAATGTTTGGATGGATAGCTGCTAATTTTTTCCCTTCTTCCACCATAGTAGCAAAATCGGTTGACAATACTTCAGCACTGATGTCGCCATTAACGATTTCACAAATTGCTTTGTAATGCTCAGCAATCGCTGCTTCGCCTTTAACGCCTACTTGGGCCATTAAGGTAGGATTGGTGGTTACACCGTCTAAAATGCCTAATTCGTTGGCTTCTTTAATTTGAGCTAGATTGCCTGTGTCGATAAAAAATTTCATATGGGTAGGTATTGAATTATAAAAAGTGGCAGGCTACTCACATCGCACCGCTCAACCGCTTATCCTTGCTACATTCCTGTCCTGGGGAGGTTCTGCAGGAGCTGGTCGTGTAAGACCTGCCGGTGCAAATGTAGTTAATTAAGGGGGATTAAAAAAGTAGTTTCAGACAATAGTTATTCACTTAAAACTGTCTTGAATTTACGGTAACATACCCAATTAATTGATCGTTTTTATTACCAATGGTATGGTAATAAACTAATACGGTATACTCATTTTCTGTTTCGGTATGATTCCCTTCAGTATCCCTGTAATTATCTAAAATATTGGGCTCAATTCTGTCTTGAAGTATATAGTTGTAACTATAATATCCTTGCTTCAATAGTAAGGTTTTTTGATAAACTCCTTTACGCACATCAAAAATCATTTCCGAATCTTTGTCTATTTTATTATTCGTAAATGCACCAATTATATAAAGTCGCTTATCCAACAATGCAGCATTATCATTTGTTGCATAAGAAAAATGAACTTTAGCATAATCATTTTGAGTTTCATTATTTAACGATTCTGTATTCATGATTAAAAATCCTCCATTTAAATCTTTGAAATTTGAATACAACAAGTCAGCCCTTGATATATCAGGCTTTACAAAAATATTGGTTTGTTTATCAATATACATTATTGATGCAATCCTATCTGATCTTAAACTTAAACTTTGCAAATCCAACCATCTAGCTTCATTGCCACCAGGGAATATTAGGTTTGATTCATTATTAAAAACCATCACGGTCCCTTTTATGAAATCTGGAGCAGAGACGGATTGAGCATTATTAAATAAGTTGTTTTGGATTACTTTTATAGTTAACTGATCTGTTTGGAAGGAAGGGATATTTCTTACATCAACATTCACATTTACTTTTTGATGCGTCCTAGCAATATTGCCATCAAATGGCTCTTGAATACCAGCACTTACTATCGCTATATCCTCAACAACGTAAAACCTTTTAGTAAATACAGGAGCCTGTTTATTACTCCCTTTATAAACTTTAAAAATGTAATTACCTGATAAAATGGGTTTGCAATTTGCATTAGGAAATTCAAATTGATAATGGAAATAATTTTGCATACTCATTGAAGATGCTGCATAATTTGATATTCTATTTTGATTGAACCCTCTTATATAATTAAACTCATTTAATTCAGATGGTTGCCATGCACTATCCATTAATTCAATGGAATAATTATAATCCACATATTGTGCTTTAAAGTCATCAAAACTAACCTTCAGCACTCCTCCATTGTTTAATGAAATAATCGGAGCTGCTAATGAATTGCCAATTGGAGATACAATTATGGTATGTATTGTACTATCAAATATTTGATCCGGGTTTTGTTGCGCATATCCATTTATGCTAAAAAAAGCAACTAATATCAACAAGTAACCGGTTCTAAGCATAATATTACTTTTGTTTGTTACGAAACTAAAGGATTAATCTAAATATATAAGTAGAAAAAAGTAGATTTGATAAAATTTTAATAGTTGAACACTGCCTTAAATATCGCCCTTAAAATTAGTTTCCCAAAACAAAAAAGTTACACGGGCTTTATTGTTAAGCTTTCAATCGCAGCAACTGCATTAAGCGTTGCGGCCATTATTTTAACCCTATCAATCGTAAACGGATTTCAGGAGCGTATTTCAAACAAGGTTTTTCAATTTTGGGGACATGTTAGGATTAATTCTGTAAATGGAGCGCCTATCGAAAGCAATTTGAACGCTAGCTTTTACAAGCTGCCATTTATCAAAACGCATACCCCATTTTTAAATCAATCTTCTGTTTTATCATATCGTCAAGACATTGAAGGGGTAGTTGTGAAGGGGGTCCCCACTAATTCAGCTATCCCATTTTTAAATAAAGGGAAGTGGTTGGAAAATAAACCTGATTCAGCTAGAAATGGGATAGTCATTTCAGATGCCTTAGCCAATAAGTTAAACATCCCAATTGATAGTACTATCCGACTTTATTTTATGACTAATGGCTCGGTACAACAGCGTAAAATGAAGGTAACAGGTTTGTACCACACAGGTATTGAGGAATATGATAGACAATTTGTTTTTGCGGACATCTATTTAATTCAACAATTAAATCAAAACAGTCAACAAATTGAGGGATATGAAGTTTTTCTAAATGAAGGTATTGACGTCGCATATGCAACAAACGAGATTCAAAAAAACTTGCCGGAAAATTTAGTAGCGACAAGTATTTCAGATTACTATCCTCAAATTTTTGATTGGATAAATGTTCAAACTGTAAACAGAAATGTTACCATTACCATTTTGTTAATTATTGCTGTCGTGAATTTATTAACCTGCTTATTTATTTTAATGTTAGAAAGAGTAAATATGATTGGAACACTCACTGCAATTGGTGGTTCGCATGGTTTTATTAGAACCATTTTTTTATATCAGGCTAGTATAATTTGTTGGATAGGTATTTCATTAGGGGCAATTATCGGTATTGGAATTAGTTTACTGCAACAAAAATTTGGATTAATCCAATTAGATGAAGCAGCTTATTTTATTAAAATTTTGCCTATAAAAATGTATTTAAACCAAATCATGCTGGTTATGATAGGCACTGCAGTAATAAGTTATATTTCTTTTTTAATCCCTACTTTATGGATTAAAAGAATACCTCCAGCAAAAGCAATTAAATTTGATTAAATCTGACTGCTTTTCCAATGTGATAAAACAATCCCAGTAGCAACGGCCGCATTTAAGGACTCGGCTCCTCCAAAACTAGGAATAGAAACAGGATTAGTGATAAGCGATTTAAGTGGCTCCCTAATTCCTTTTGATTCGTTACCTATTACTAAATAACCAGCTTTAGGTAATTTATTTTCAAATATAGAAACACCCGAAAGCATAGTGCCAATTACTGGTAATTGTCGATCCTTGAAAATAGCATCAGGTTTTGCAACATGGATGTTTACCCTAAAACAGCTACCCATTGTGCTTTGTATTACTTTTGGATTATATAGCCCAACGTTATCCTCGGTTACTATTATATTACGAATACCAAACCAATCAGCTGTTCGAATGATAGTGCCAAAATTCCCTGGGTCCTGAATACCGTCAAGGACAATTGTCAATTGATGACTAGTCTCAAATTCCAACATATCCCTTTTTTGAACTAAAGCAATTACTTGATTAGGCGTTTGTAAATGACTAAGTCGAGACAGCATGATATTATCAACAATCTCAATATCTCCCCCACTATTGCCAATATTTCCCTTCCATTCATGGGTAGCATAAATTTTTTCAATTACCCAATTTGCCTTGATTGCCTCGTCTAACATTTTTGGACCTTCTATGATAAATACAGATTCTTGAGCCCAATGTTTTTTATGGGCAAAAGATTGAATATATTTGAGCTCATTCTTATTTATCAAGTTCATGTTATTTAGAGAGCTTAAAAATATTAGTTTCTTTTCAAGATGTTCGCTATTTGGCCTTTTATTTTTATTAAATGCCTGTGCTGATATTAAAAAAGCTGCTATACATGATTATCCCAAACAAATTCCTTTTGTGTTTGATAATAAAATCATTGTTAAAGACGCAGAAACAAAAGCCATTTTTCAGGATTTAAGTTTGAATTTAAATACTTATTGGGATGACAGCCTAAAGGCAAAAAGAGTTAGGCAATATGGAATTTTTAATACATTAATTCAGCCTGTAGTTTATCAGCCGGAAAGAGTAAGTCGAACTGTAAATTATATGCAAAATTATTTAGCATCAGTTGGCTATTATCACCCCGATTTAAATTTAATCACAAAAATAGATACAGTAAAAGATGAATATAGGGTTCGTTTAACGATGTCTGTTAAATTAAATAAAAAAACAATTATTGACACGGTTACCTATTCATTGGGAAATACCAAATTAGAACAAATTGCCAATGATAATAAGCAAAATGCATATGTTCAAAAAGGAATGGCTTTTTCAAATGAATCCATTAATAATGAATTAGACAGGTTAGTAAATTTATTTAGGACAAACGGATATTTTTATTTTACCAAAGAAAAAATATTTGCCGAGGTGGATACCATTAATAAATCTTTAATGAATTTATACCTTGACCCATTGGAACAGGTAAATCAAGTTGAAGAAGCTGGCAAAAAGAAACTAGAAAATCCAAGATGGAAAGTAAGCTTCCAATTAAGAAATATCGATTCCGCAATTACGAAAGCATACCCAATTGGGGGTCAAATTTTTTATTCCGATTTGAGTTTATCTGAAAATCCAGACGACGTCATGGCAAAGGGTCGTTCAAATAAAAAAGCATACGATGACATTGTTCATGAATACAATAAACCTATTTTTAAATCCTCTTTGTTTGAACAGCAATCCATCATACACAAAGGAAATCTATATAATGAACAGTTGTTTTACCAAACCCTAAATAATTTTAGTGGATTAGGCGCTTGGCAGCAAATTGATGCGCGTAGTATTGTTAAAAATGACAGTATTACCATACATTATTTTTTGGTACCTAACCTTAGGCGTAGCGTAAGTGTTGACTTAGAAGGAAGTAGAAATACTGCGCAAATAGGTGCAGGTAATTTACTAGGATTGTCAACTAGTTTTACTTATCGAGATCGTAATGTTCAAAAAAAATCAATCCAATCTATTTCCAACTTTAGAACAGGAGTAGAATTAAATTTGAACAATAGCAATATAACACAAACCTTACTTTTTAATTTAGGACAAACCTATAGTTTCCCTGTTTTACTAATCCCATTTAAACAAATTCATAAGTCCATAAAAAATACTGAGAAAACCAACTTTTCATTAAACGGATCATTTATTGAACGTTTAG
The DNA here is from genome assembly GCA_947441205.1 of Bacteroidota bacterium. Taxonomy (GTDB): domain Bacteria; phylum Bacteroidota; class Bacteroidia; order Chitinophagales; family Chitinophagaceae; genus Sediminibacterium. Next base: position 8,373 of record CANETM010000054.1, read on the forward strand.
ATTATTATAGGTTAAAATCCTTCACTTCCAGTTGGGGTTATGAATGGAAAAATACTAAAAAAGGAAATGAAAACATTTTTTCTTACAAGCCACTTAATATTGAATTTTATCAACTAGAAAAATTTGCAAGACTTGACAGTCTATTAATATTAAACCCATTTTTGAGATCCTCCTTTAATGATGGGAATGTTATTAGCCAAACATTTAATTTTGTTCACTCAGGGCCATCTGCTCGTCATCCAAGGGTAATTAACTATTATAGATTTGGTATTGAAGAAGCAGGAGGACTTGTTGGATTATTACCAAAAGTGCAACAAAACATTTATAGATATATTAAGGCTGAAATGGAAATGAGAAAACTAATTAAGTTTGATTACACTGAATTAGCTTGGCGTATCATGGGTGGTTGGGGTAATAATTATAGCAATGATCCTTCATTGGGTGGGCAGTTGCCATTTTTCAAACAATTTACTGCTGGCGGCCCTTATAGTATGCGAGCTTGGGGATTAAGGCAACTAGGTCTTGGAAGTTCCTTGTTTTATGATACAAGTAGTAAGAGTCAAAACTTTGATCGATTTGGTGATATGCAATTAGAAACTAATTTAGAATATCGTTTCAATATTATACAATGGGGTAGCTATAAAATTGGTTCTGCACTATTTGCAGACATAGGAAACATATGGAATTCAAGAGATACAAGGCAGGACCCTAATGCAGGTTTCGAATTAAAAAGACTTTATAAAGATTTGGCCATTGGGATTGGTACTGGATTAAGATTAGACTTTAATTATTTTCTAATCAGAGTTGATTATGCCA
>CANETM010000055.1 GCA_947441205.1 Bacteroidota bacterium
AACTGATATTCAAGACCTTAACTATATTGAAGTTGTAGGATTAAAAGTAGGGGATGAGGTAATTACGGGTCCATATAGTACTGTGAGTAAGTTATTAAAAGATGGAAGTTTAGTAAAAGTGGTGACAAAGGATAAATTATATGAAGAGAAAAAATAGAGAATCATAAATAAGCTGAAAAGGGAGTGTACTTAATTGATACACTCCCTTTTTTTTGATTTCGTATCTTTGCAATATGAGTATACAAACTATTGGAATTATTGGAAGTGGAAGCTGGGCAACAGCCATTGCTAAAATGGTGACAGATAATGGGCATAATATTAATTGGTGGGTGAGACAAGCTGAGAATATCCATTATTTTCAAAAGCGTCACCACAACCCACAATATTTAAGGAATGCTTATTTTGATGTATCAAAAATTCAGTTTTCTGAGGATGTAAAAAAAGTGGTAGCTGCATCAGATATTATTGTAATAGCAGTTCCTTCCATATATGTTGAAAATTCTTTGCTGGGTTTGGATGCCAATTTATTAAAAGGTAAAAAAGTAGTATCTGCGGTGAAGGGTGTAATTCCTAAATTGAACATTTTATTAAATCAATATCTTGCCGCAAAATTTGAATTCCCTTTAAGTGATTATTATACTTTACTAGGGCCTAGTCATGCTGAAGAAGTGGCTGCCGAGCAATTATCTTACTTAACCTTTTCAGGAATTAATTTGGAAAGCACAAATCAAATAGCGGCTCATTTTAAAAATGAATATATTAATACGGTAGTTAATAATGATATACATGGCGTTCAATATGCAAGTATTGTAAAAAATATATTTGCATTAGGGGCTGGGATAGCTCACGGATTGGAATATGGCGATAATTTTTTAAGTGTATATATTGCTAATGCTGCAAATGAAATGCAACAACTACTTGCAGCCATCATGGTTCAAAATAGGCAAGAAACAGATAAAGTTAATTATGCGGCTTCTGTATATTTAGGGGATTTATTAGTTACATGCTATTCATTGCATAGTCGAAACCGAACTTTTGGAAACATGATTGGAAAAGGATATTCTGTTCGTGCAGCCGAGTTGGAAATGAATATGGTTGCCGAAGGATATAATGCATGTAAATGTATTGTTGCCATCAATGAAAAATTGAAAGCGCCAATCCCCATCATTGATGCAATTTATAAAGTACTATGGGAGGGAGTAGATCCTAAAAAGGCATTCAAGGAAATTGAGCAAATATTAATTTAGCTAGTTATAAAAAATTCACTTGCAATTCCATCGGCAAGGAACCTTGAATTTTTGGAAATTGCAAAACCAAGTTCATTATTTTGAAGTTGATTACTATTTTTGAATTGATCCTTAACAAGTAAGGTGTGTTTAAGGTAGGCTTCACCAAAGCGGTCTTGTATTTCTTGAAAATTAACACCTGCTAATAGCCTCAGTGATATCATCATATATTCATTGTAGCGTGTTGCTGTTTCTAATTTTTCAATTTCAAAAGGGACTACGCCGTTATTTATATTTTGAATATATAAATGGTTGTTAGCAATATTCCATTGTCTAGCATTAATATTATAGGAGTGTGCAGAAGGCCCCAAGCCTAAATAGGGGACACCTTTCCAATAATTACTATTGTGTTTACTTTGATGGCCTTGCTTTGCAAAATTTGAAATCTCATAATGTTCAAATCCATTTTTTTCTAATTGTTCAACAATTATTTCGAAATGTTCAGCTTGTTTATTTGCATCTATATCATCTATTTTCTTTTCTTTTATTAAATGATATAAAGCAGTTTTTTCTTCTACGGTTAATGCATAACAGGAAACATGTGGGATTTGATAATTATTAAGTATTTCAATATCATTTATGAGCGCTTCATTTGATAAATGAGGGGTACCATAAATCAGGTCGATGCTTAAATTATCAATACCAGCTTCTAAAGCAATTTCAATGGACTGATGTGATTGCATTGTATTATGCGCTCTATTCATCCAGATTAGGGCATTGTCCTGAAAACTTTGTATGCCAATACTTAATCTGTTGATACCTTGTCCATACCACATTTTAGTTTTTTCAATATTGATATCGTCGGGGTTGGCTTCCAATGTTAATTCAATATTTGATGATATACTATAATTTGAATGAATAGCTTTTATGATTTTATTAAGCTGGGTTTCATTTAATAAGGAAGGTGTTCCGCCACCGAAATAAATGGTTTCAATTGGTTGACTTAAATAATTTTGTTGCAATGATACTTCTTTAACAAGGGCATCTACAAAGTCGTTTATGTGTTCAATTTGTGTTGAAAAATGAAAATTGCAATAATGACAGGCTTTTTTACAAAATGGAATATGAATATATATACCTGACATAGTAATGTTTGTGCAACAAAGCTACTTATTAGTTACTAATTCTGAGTGAGTATACTTATTTTTGCATGAATGACATCAAATATTAAATACGGTTTAATTGGTTTTATTTGCCTATTTGTGGTCACCTCATATGGGCAAAATGATACAAAACTAGTTCCAATAGATACTACAAATTTGATGGTGGATAGTACTTTGAAAAAAGATACTTTGTGGTTAAAGTATATTCCAGTTGTTCCCATTAGCTACTTAAAAACGGACGCTTGGTATTTACAAACAATGCATACAAATGCATCAGATACAAACATTAATGTATTAGATGATTATCAAAATTATTTTGCTCAAAAAAGTAATGCATTCCAATTATATTTTGCAAATAGTTTTAAAGTAAAAGGAGCTCAAATTATTTACAAAGTTGAACAGCGCTATTCATTGCCCGATAAGGATATTCTTTTTTACCTGATTGTTTTCATCATATTGGTATATGGTATTATAAATAATTTATACCCACAATATTATCCTAAACTGTTTAGTCAGTTTAGTCAATCCTCTTTAAGGATGTTACAAAATAGAGAGCAATTGGTTCAAAACACTTTCGCCTCTTTTGCGTCGAACATAAATTTTATTTTAAGTGTTTCTTTAATGTCTACTTTGCTTATTTTTAAGCAACATCTATTACCAATATCATTTTGGCAGGTTTATTTTTATATATGTGTTTTTTTCATTGTTTTGTATTTGTGTAAGTATGTTACTTTACAATTAGTAGGTTATATATTTAATACTAAGGACCTAATTGGCACCTATATATTTGTAGTTTTTATGGTTAATAAGGTACTAGGTATATTATTAATACCTTTTATTTTGCTACTCGCTTTTTCAAGGCCTACATTTAATTCATTTTCAATAATCGGCGCTGCCATTTTGACCCTATTGTTATTTTTATACCGATATTTATTTTCATTAACGTCTGTTAGGAACAAATTACATATATCTTCCTTTCATTTTTTTCTTTACCTTTGTGCATTCGAAATATTGCCTCTTTTGATTTTGTATAAATTTATTGTACAATTTTTCGGAGGAACTTATTAAAGTTGAAAAGTGTAAAATGGCAAAAGATACCAGTGTAGAAAAAAAAGCGGCGACTAGTAAGTCCATTAAAAAGATTCTTATTTCACAAGCTAAACCCGAAAGTGAAAGGTCTCCTTATTTTGACTTGGCTACTAAGTATAAAGTTGAATTGCATTTTCATCCTTTAATTGAATTGGTGTCAATTCCAGCAAAGGAATTTAGGAAAACAAAAATTGAGATCGCAACTTATTCAGCTGTTATATTCACCTCCAAAAATGCGATTGATCATTTTTTTAGAACCTGTGATGATCTAAAGGTTAATGTAAGCCAGGAAACAAAATATTTTTGTATCACAGAATCAGTTGCGCTTTACTTGCAGAAATTCATAATGTATAGAAAGCGTAAAGTTTTCTTTGGTGCCGATGGGTCAAATAAAAAATTATTTGATGTATTAAACAAACATAAAGCAACTGAACGTTTTTTATATGTTTGTAGTGAAAACCAACAAGATAATGAAATTGTAAATTGGTTAAAGGACCATAATTGTACATATGATTTAGCCTATATGTACCGTTCGGTAAGTAGTGATTTAAAAATGGTTTTTGACAAACATGATTTTGATGTTATTTGTTTATTTACGCCAAGTGGTTTAAGAAGTTTATATGAAAACAAACCTAAGTTTGTTCAAAATGGAACTGCCATTTGTGCTTTTGGCTCCAATACTTGTAAGGCCGTGGAGGATGCAGGTCTTACATTACATATCAAAGTACCAAGCCCACAAACCCCAAGTATGATTGCTGGCTTAAATCTATATTTAAGTCAATTAAGCAAAAAGAAATAATTTGCATTCCATGAATGCAAATTCCAAATACACCAACGAACTTATAAAGGAGACAAGTCCATACTTGCTCCAGCATGCCCACAACCCAGTTAATTGGAAGGCATGGTCTTCCTCTATTTTTACTTTAGCCGAACAAGAAAATAAACCTATTTTATTAAGTATAGGATATGCAGCCTGTCATTGGTGTCATGTCATGGAGCGTGAAAGTTTTGAATCTGAGGAGGTGGCTGAATATATGAATGCACATTTTATTAATGTTAAAGTGGATAGAGAGGAGCGCCCTGATGTAGATCATTTATACATGGAAGCCTTACAAGCCATGACAGGTTCGGGTGGTTGGCCCCTAAATATTTTTTTATTACCAAATGGGAAACCATTTTATGGGGGCACTTATTTCCCACCGCAAGCAATACAAAATAGAGCTTCCTGGATGGATGTCTTAAAAGGGGTACATCATGCTTATGAAAATAATTATGATAAGATTCAGGAACAGGCAACACATTTATCAAATCATTTAATAGGAAGCAATATAAAAAGCGCTGCTGAAAATAATGATTTGACCAATACAACTATTGCAAGCAAGGATGAAATTGAAATTATTGCCAATAGAATTATGCAAAATGCCGATAAGCAATGGGGAGGATTTGGGAATGCACCTAAATTTCCTCAAACTTTTTCATTACAAATGTTATTAAGGCATTATTTTATTTCCAAGGATGCCAATTCATTACAGCATGTAACTTTATCATTGGACCGTATGATTCAAGGTGGTATATACGACCATTTAGGTGGGGGTTTTTCAAGATATAGCACGGATAGTCAATGGCAAGCTCCACATTTTGAAAAAATGCTTTATGATAATGCCCTTTTACTAAGTATTTTGTCGGAAGCTTATCAGGTTACAAAAAAAGAGTCTTATAAAATCGTAATTCAACAAACAATTCATTTTTTATATAAGGAGTTATCAAATGAACAAGGTGTATTTTATGCTGCATTGGATGCTGATAGCGAAGGAGTAGAGGGCAAATTTTATACATGGGATTTTGAAAGCTTACAATCCATAATTCCTAAAAATAAGTTTGACAATTTTTGTACATATTATCAAATTAGGAAAGACGGTAATTGGGAACATACCAATATTTTATGGACCCAAAATAATTTTTTAGAAAGCGAAACAAGTGAATTTAAAGACATTAAGAAATTACTTTTAGCTGAACGTAACAAAAGAATAAGGCCTTCAACTGATCACAAAATTATTTTGTCATGGAATTGTTTAATGATTACCGCTTTGTGTAAAGCGGCTTTAGCATTGAGTGATAAGGATCTTGTTGAAAAAGCAGTTGAGGCAATGGGCTGGATTGAAAAAAACATGTATCAGGAGGATGAAAAGTATTTTTATCATGTTCAAACAAGTGGTGTTAATAGCAACTTTGCTTTCTTAGATGACTATGCTAGTTTAATTCAGGCATATATTCATTTACAAGAAGTTACCGGAGACACAACCTATTTGTACAAAGCAAAACAGTGGACTGAATATGTGCAAGTACATTTCCTAGATGATGAAAAAGTGTTTTATTATTTCACACCATCCTATCAAAAGGATTTAGTTATTCGAAAAAAAGAAAATTATGATGGGGCGCAACCAAGTGGAAATGCATTGATGTCATACAATTTGTTGTATTTATCTAATATGTTTAATGAGTCAAATTGGGCTCAACAGGCGCAGCAAATGATTTTTGTTATGCGTAAAATGATACTACAATACCCATCTTCATTTAGCATATGGGCTCAAAGTTTTACCCTGATTGCGATGGGCTTCACAGAACTTGTGAGTATAGGGGCTAAGGCTAAAAACGACATTTTACCCCTTTTCTCCTCCTTTTTACCCTTTAAAATGGTTTTATTTACATCCCTACTTGATGATAACATATGCTTAACATATGGTAAGAAAATAGTTGATAATCAATACTTTATATGCCAAAATGGAAATTGTTTAGCCCCTTTTTCTAACCACAACGATTTTTTAACAAAAATCAATCAACTAAATTCTTAATTTGCATCCGAGAAAAGGCTTAAATTTATTAACTTTATCCCTACTTTCAAGAGTAAGTGCATAAAATGTATAAAAATAAATTTAAATATTACGAATATTGGCATGTCCAATATTTGTTCTAAAAAATAATTATGGTTAAGAATTTGAAAATGGCAAGGTTTAGGTTTTTATTTATGTTACTTATTTTAACAATGAGTACATTATTATTTTTTGCATTTGAATCAAATCAGCTTAGCAGAAATGCTAGAGTTAGAACTGATGCTCAAATGGCATTTATCCCTGGTGGAGCATATTATATGGGTGCCAGCGATGAGCAGGTTGATAATACCATCATGAATCAAAAAAAATTAGTTTCTGTCGCTAGCTTTTGGATGGATCGAACTGAAATTACAAATGAGCAATATCATAAATTTGTAAACTATGTTTCAGATTCATTGAAATATTTAAACTACTATTTAAAGACCACTGATATTCCTGATGAGGACACTTTAAAAGTAGACTGGAGAAAGGTTGCAGCTATGAATAAGATTATTGCAACTGCAAAAACACCAAAAGCAATAGAGGGTTTGTTGTCTTCAAAAATGAATGAATTAGTATTATCACAACAAAATAGAATGAAGGGTCATCCTTTGCAAATTGACCCAAGAAAATTAATTTATCGTTACTATTTTGTTGACCTAAAAAAGGCAGCAGATACAACCGCTTCTAGAAAGGGTTTAGAAATTGATAAACAAATATTTAAAGTGACGAAAATTGATTCTGTTTACCCAGATACTTTAGTTTGGGGACGTGATTTTTCTATGTCTCAAAATGACCCTTTAATGGTTATGTATTTTTCTCACAAAGCATATTATCAATATCCTGTAGTAGGTGTTACTTGGAAACAAGCCACCGCATTTTGTCACTGGAGAACGGAACATAGTGATTACTATCAAAACAAACCAGGAAATAAGGATTATATCATAGATGGTATTTACCGTTTGCCTTCAGAAGCAGAATGGGAATACGCTGCAAGAGGTAATGCAAAGGTGAATGGAATGTTTCCGTGGGGTGCACCATATGCTCGAACTAAAGAGGGAAGGTTAATGGCCAATTTTAAACCAGGTAGAGGAGATTATTTCGGTGGCGACACGAAAGTAGATGGAATTACACCTGTTAAGGTAAGATCATACACTGAAAATGGATTGGGGTTATTTGATATGGCTGGAAATGTAGCTGAATGGACTAGCACTGTTTATGATGAATCTGGAGGACCTGCCGATTTTAATCCAAACTACCAATTTGACGTTGACGCTTCAACAGAGATTACAGATCCTCGTTCTAGAAAATCCATTCGTGGTGGATCCTGGAAGGACATTGCTTATAATTGTCAAGTGAGTACTAGAAATTACGAATATCAGTTTAATGCTAAATCATACATTGGTTTCAGATGTGTATTATCAGCACCACCAAAATATTAACTAAACACCATTCAATTAAAAAAATAAAAACAAGTTATGAGTAAAGATCAAACACAAAAAAAAGATTTTAAATACTGGGTAGATAAAGCCGTATCAGTTGGCGCATCAGTTGTAATTGTAGGTGCTTTGTTTAAAATTCTACACTGGCAATTTGCAACCGAATTGTTAATTGTAGGTATGTTAACAGAGGCGGTTATCTTTTTGATATATGCTATTTTACCTCCAGACGATCATGGTCACGCACCTGCAGCTGGTGGATCTGCTACCTTAGATAGTGCTGAATTAATTCAGGCATTGAATGAAGTGAAACAAACAATCGACAATACAAATAATAACTTAGGTGCCATTAGTTCTTCAACGCAAGGTTTACAAAACTTGAACACGAAGTTTGAAGATATGGGTAGAACATTAGATGAATTAAATCATTTTTATGGTAGCTTAAAGAATTTGTCTGAAACAATGACTAGCTCAGCTGGTGAAGCTGCTCGTACAAAGGATCAATTAAATTCTTTAGCAAACAATTTGACTGAATTGAATCAAGTATATAGCAATATGATTCATGCAATCAAAGGAAAGTAATAAAATAATAATTTAAAAACATTTTTTAGATGTCATTACCTAAAGAACCCAGGCAGAAAATGATTAATATCATGTACTTGGTATTAACAGCACTTCTTGCCCTAAATGTTTCGAGTGAAATTTTGAATGCATTTAAAACCATCGATAAAAGTTTTTCGGATTCTAATAAAGGACTAGCTTCTCGAAGTCAACAAAAAATTAGTGATTTCGATGCGCCATCAATCGTTAAAGAATTTGGTGATAAGGTTGTCATTTGGAAACCGAAGGCTGTAAAAGTAAAAGAAGTTTCAGAAGCCTTATTTAAAGAAATTGAAGGATTAAAAGCAGAATTGAGAAAAGAATCTGGTCAAAAAGTACCGGATGGTCCTTTTAAAGAGGACGATTTAGATGCGGCAACCAGACTGTTTTTAAATGGAAAAGTTGGACAAACAAAAGGTGATCAATTATTTGCTAATTTAGGTAAATACAAAGAAGAATTAAATAAAATTGATCCAACATTTAAACCTATTGTTGAAAAACTACCTGATATAACAAATGTGCCAGAGGGGAATGACCCTAAAGATGCAGCTTATAAAGCGATGTCACCTGCAAAAAAATGGGCTAATGTTTATTTTCACATGACACCAACAGTTGCTGCAATTGCAATACTTTCTAAGTTTCAAAATGACATTAGAAATAGTGAAGCGCAATTAATTGATGAATGCTTCGCTAATATTACAAAGGTTCCATTACCTCCACCTTCATTATCAGCTTTTGCTAGTACAAATTCCTCTATGTTAATGACAGGCGACGAATTAGTTATT
>CANETM010000056.1 GCA_947441205.1 Bacteroidota bacterium
CACGACTCCCGTTAATAAAATTTGAGCGAGCATTTCAAAATTCTTGCCTTTTGCTTGAATGTATTCACCTACTAAGAATCCTAAAATTACTTGGACAATGGCAGGGCAGGTGCTCACCAATCCTTCTGGATCAAAGGGTACGCCTTCTCCTTTGTAAATATGTGATACGCCTAATAACGCTTGGTCAATCGCATTGCCAAAAAAACCTGTTAAACTGTAAGGATGCCCCTGGGCACCAAATAAAATATTGAGTATCCAATAAATCACTAAAATCATCATACCTATAAAAAGGGAAATTTTAGATTTGCCATAATATATAATCACTGACGCGAAAAAATAACAAATTGCAATTCTTTGCAAGACACCTAGTACTCGAATGTTTTCCCAGGTTTTAAAAACCAATTGACCTTCCGACCACTTCACAAAAGGGCTCCAGTTTAAAAAAAGACCAATTGCAAATATTAATAAAGTTCGTTTAATAACTTTTTTCCAAAAATCCGCAGTTGTTCCCAATGTTAGTTTAGGCATTACAAAGCTCATTGCATTGCCAACAGCAAATAAAAAGAAAGGGAATACTAAATCAGTCGGGGTGCATCCATGCCAACTAGCATGTTCTAATGGACTAAATATGTACCCCCAACTACCCGGATTATTCACCAAAATCATAAGTGCCACTGTAGCGCCCCTGAAAACGTCTAAGGAATAGTATCTTTGTTGGTTCATAATGTTATTTGGAGTATAAATATTAACAAATTCATGCTTTTATATATCGTCAAAATAATATCTTTGTAAGATACAAATTCAGATGCAAAAAAATATATTAATTACCGGAGGAGCAGGATTTATTGGATCGCATGTAGTGCGTTTAATGGTCACTAAATATCCTGATTATCAAATTTTTAATTTAGATGCCTTGACGTATGCGGGCAACTTAGAAAATTTAAAGGATATAGAAAAGTCGCCTAACTATCATTTTGTAAAAGCAAATATTTTAGAGGCCGATGCTTTAAAAGAAATTTTCCAAAAGCATCAAATTACCGATGTAATCCATTTGGCTGCGGAGTCGCATGTGGATCGTTCCATTGTTTCGCCCTTGGACTTTGTTTACACGAATGTCATTGGCACAGTTAACTTGTTAAATACTGCTAAGGAATTTTGGAAAGGGGATTTGAGTTATGAAAATGCACATGACGGAACATGGGATAAAAAAAGAGATCATTTATTTTATCATATTTCTACTGACGAAGTTTATGGTAGCTTGGGTAAGGAAGGTTTATTTAAAGAAACCACGCCTTATGATCCGAACTCACCATACTCTGCAAGTAAAGCAGCAAGCGATCATTTTGTAAGGGCATATGGTGAAACTTATCATTTACCTATTGTTGTTTCCAATTGTTCTAATAACTATGGTCCTAATCATTTTCCAGAAAAATTAATTCCTTTATTCATTCATAATATCATCAACAAGAAGGCATTGCCTGTTTATGGCGATGGTTTATACACGCGTGATTGGTTATATGTTATTGATCATGCCCGTGCAATTGATTTGATTTTCCATGAAGGTAAAAAAGGGGATACTTATAATATTGGTGGATTTAATGAATGGACTAATATTGACTTGGTGAAGTTATTGATAACCCAAATGGATGAAAAATTAGGACATGCAAAAGGTGAGAGCGAAGGTTTAATTACTTATGTGAAAGACCGTCCTGGACATGATCGCCGTTATGCTATTGATGCGACCAAATTAAATAAGGAATTAGGATGGACCCCATCAGTTACCTTTGAGCAAGGATTGGCTGCAACCATTGATTGGTATTTAGCTAACACAGCTTGGTTGGAAAATGTAACGAGTGGTGCGTATCAAGCTTATTATAATGATATGTATACTAATCGCTAAGCAAAAATATACACACAATTAATATTTTATTGAACCAGTATGAGAATTGAGCAGACCCCTCTTAAAGATTGTTTTATCATTCACGAAAAAGTGCATGGTGATGCAAGAGGATATTTTATAGAAACCTTTAATCAAAGAGACTTTACAGCAGCATCGGGATTAGACATTCAATTTGTGCAAGACAATCAGTCAAGATCATCTAAAGGCGTGTTAAGAGGTTTGCATATGCAAAGGGGTTCATCGGCGCAAGCAAAATTGGTAAGGGTTTTGGCGGGTTCAGTTTTGGATGTAGCAGTGGATTTAAGAAAAGGTTCACCAAGTTTTGGTCAGCATTTCACCATTGAATTAACTGCTGAAAATCACAAACAGTTTTTTGTACCTGCTGGATTTGCACATGGATTTGTGGTGTTAAGTGAATCGGCAACTTTCTTTTATAAGGTTGATAAGTTTTACGAACCAGGCAATGAAGTGGGTATCATGTATAACGACACCGATTTAAAAATAGATTGGAAGTTAGCTGACAATGAATTAATATTATCAGATAAAGACAAAGTATTAGGAAGCTTCGCGGAATACGCCGCGAGTTTATAAAAATAAAAATTATGATTATGATTTGAGCACGAAAGTGCGAAAACATAAACACAAATAAAAAATAAAAATTAGGTTTATGAAGGGAATCATATTAGCAGGCGGATCAGGTACAAGATTGTATCCTATTACCAAAGGAATTAGTAAGCAGTTAATGCCTATTTATGATAAACCTATGATTTATTATCCTTTGTCTGTATTGATGTTAGCGGGCATTAAGGAAGTTTTAATTATCACGACACCTGAAGACAATGATCAGTTTAAAAGATTATTAGGGGATGGTTCTGAAATTGGATGTCAATTTAGCTATGCAGTACAAGCAGTGCCTAATGGGCTCGCACAAGCATTTGTGATTGGCGCTGATTTTGTTGGTAAGGATAAAGTAGCCTTGGTATTAGGAGACAATATTTTTTATGGTGCAGGCTTTAGTAAGTTGGTGCAATCTTTTAATGATGTAGAGGGAGCAGCGGTATTTGCTTATGAAGTAAACGACCCTGAAAGATATGGTGTGGTGGAATTTGATGAAAATAACAATGCTTTATCATTAGAAGAAAAGCCTAAAGCGCCTAAATCAAATTATGCGGTTCCTGGACTATATTTTTACGATAATACTGTGGTAGAAATTGCCAAAAACATACCAGCTTCACCAAGAGGAGAATATGAAATCACCGACGTCAATAAAGTATATCTAGAGCGAAAGCAATTACAAGTGGGTATCATGAATCGTGGTACAGCTTGGTTGGATACGGGTACTTTTGAGTCCTTGGCTGATGCCTGTGAATTTGTGAGAGTCATTGAGAAAAGACAAAGTCAAAAGATAGGTTGTATCGAAGAGGTTGCCTACCGAATGGGCTTCATTGACAAGGCACAATTACTGGTTTTAGCAGAAAAATATGCTAAAAGTGGGTATGGTGAGTACCTAAAGGGCTTAAAAAAATAAATTTCACTGAACTTTTCTGTTTTTATGTTGTTCTTAGGGTATGTCATCTTATACCATCAAGGATTTAGAACATATATCTGGGATAAAAGCCCATACTATTCGTATTTGGGAACAACGATACCATTTCTTACAACCCCAACGTACCGATACAAACATTAGGTCTTATTCCGCCGATGAATTAAAGGTTATCCTTAACGTCTCTCTTTTAAATAAATACGGGTATAAAATTTCCCATATTGACAAAATGAATCTTGACGAGATTGAGGAAAAGATTTTGGGTTTAAATCAAATGGATGCTGAAAAGGAAAGAGTAGTGAATTCCTTAATTAAGGATATGGTTTCCTTGAATATGGTTTCCTTTGAAAGACAATTAGATTCTTATATAATTAGTAAGGGAATTGAAAAAACAATTACTGAAATTATTTTCTCATTCCTTGAAAGAGTAGGCGTATTGTGGATTACAAACCATATTAATCCAGCGCAGGAACACTTAGCATCCAATATTATTAGACAAAAAATTATTTTGGGAATTGAAAAATTACCTAAGTTTTACCAGTCAGCAAAGTTGATTGTTTTGTTTATGCCTGAAGGAGAGTATCATGAAATTGGATTACTATTTGTTCATTTTTTATTGAAACAAAAAGGGCATAATGTTGATTATTTAGGAACAAATGTACCAATAGTTGACTTGAAATATTTGACAGAGTATAAAAAAGTTGATTATTTATATTCACATATTACGGCACCTATCAAGGGCTTCAAATTGAACAAGTTCATGGAACAATTGGAGCAAATCAATAGTAATATCCCTATCATTTTGACAGGACTAATGGTTCAAGAATACAAGCAACCAGTGGCAGGCCATATTAAAATTATGAAGTCGCTGACGGAAACCATGGCTCTTTTAACTAGTTTGTAGTTTTCAATAACACACAGATTTTCAATGATTTAACCAGATTTCCAGTTTTGTTTAATATTTTTTTAAAAAAATTAAACAAAAAATGATGGTTGAATTCTAATTTTGTTTAGCTTTATGTCTCAATAGTTAAACAAAGTAATATGTCAAACGCAGAATTTAGTTTACTTCTAACCGAAAATGCAGAGTTTTTAAGACCCTTTGCCATTAATTTAACAAAAGACCACGAGTCGGCTAAGGATTTATTCCAGGAAACCCTGTTTCGTGCCTTTTCAAATAAAGACAAATACAATGTAGGTACCAATATTAAGGCCTGGTTGTATACAATTATGCGTAACATTTTTATAAATGATTATCGCAAACGCTCAAAGCAATCAGTAATTAATGATAGTACGCCTAATGACTACATCATTGATCAAACACATACAAAAGTCATCAATCAAGGGATTACGAATTTAAATATGCGTGAAGTGAATCAAATGATTTTTGAATTACCTGAATTATTTAGAATCCCATTTAATTTGTATTTTGAGGGATATAAATACAACGAAATTGCAGATGAGCTAGGTGAGCCTTTAGGTACCATAAAAAGCCGAATTCACTTTGCAAGAAAAATATTGAAACAAAAAATTGAAAGATATTAATAAAAATACAGGCGCCCCTAAGAAAGCCTTAGTTATTGGGGCAGGATTTGCAGGGCTTTCGGCAGCTACTTTTTTAGCAAATAAAGGTTGGGATGTAACTGTTTTAGAAAAGCATAATTTACCTGGGGGAAGAGCAAGAAAATTTGAAGCACAAGGTTTTGTTTTCGATATGGGTCCAAGTTGGTATTGGATGCCCGATGTTTTTGAAAAATATTTTTCAAATTTCGGTAAAAAAGTATCCGATTATTATAATTTAAAAAGGCTTGATCCTTCCTACAGAGTTTATTTTGATACGACTGCATGGGATATACCTTCCAATTATACTGAATTACAAAATTTATTAGAGTCTGTTGAGCCTGGTGCTGGTAAAGCATTAGATAAATTCATGGAGGAGGCTAAATATAAATATGAAGTAGGAGTAGGTAAACTTGTACATCAACCAGGTCAATCAATTATGGAATTTATTGACTGGGATGTGATTAAAGGTGTTTTCAAATTGGATATATTTCAATCAATGAAAAATCATATTGCTCGTTTTTTTAAACATCCTCATATTCAAATGCTCATGGAATTTCCTGTTTTATTTTTAGGAGCATTGCCTGAAAAAACACCTGCATTATATAGTTTAATGAATTATGCAGATATTAAGGGTGGTACTTGGTATCCTGAATTTGGTATGTATAGTATTGTGAATGCAATGCATAAGGTAGCTATAGAACAAGGTGTTAAATTTAAATTTAGCGAACAAGTAAATACTATTAATGTAGAAAATGGTAAAGCAGTCAATGCTACTTCCACAAATACAATTACAAAGGAAAAAAGTATTCATGAATTCGATGTAGTTGTTGGCGCAGGCGATTATCATCATATTGAAACCCAATTATTAGCACCACAATATCAGTCTTATTCTGCTTCCTATTGGGATAGTAGATTGTTAGCTCCAAGTTCACTTTTATATTATGTTGGTCTCAATAAAAAATTAAATGGCGCTACGCATCACTCCTTATTTTTTGATACAGATTTTGGATTACATGGAAAAGAAATTTACACACAACCTTCTTGGCCAACCAATCCATTATTTTATGCGAGTGTTCCATCCGTTACTGATCCTACAGTTGCGCCTGAGGGTATGGAGAATTTATTTTTATTAATTCCAGTTGCTGCCGGTTTAGAAGGGGATACCGAAGAAATTCGTGAAAAATATTTTCAGCAAATCATTAAAAGATTAGAGCAAAAGTGGGGCCAAACTATATTGGATTCTATTGTGTATAAGCGCTCATTTGCGGTTGCAGATTTTAAATCTGAATATCATTCATTTAAAGGAAATGCATACGGATTGGCAAATACTTTACTTCAAACAGCAATTTTAAAGCCTTCTTGTAAGAGTAAAAAGGTAAAAAACTTATATTACACTGGTCAATTAACAGTACCTGGTCCAGGTGTTCCGCCAAGTTTAATTAGTGGGGAAGTTGTGGCTGGATTAATTAACCATGATTTTAAAAATAATTAAATGTCGACATATCAATTATATAATGAAGTAACAGCCCAAACTAGTAAGTATACTACTTTGCGATATAGCTCAAGTTTTTCATCGGCTATACGATTATTGAATGCCGATTTACGTCAACCCATTTATGATATTTATGGTTTTGTTCGATTTGCTGATGAAATCGTTGATACTTTTCATGAATTTGATAAGCCAACATTACTGAAAAAATTTACTGAAGATACTTTTTCGGCATTATCAGATGGGATTAGTTTAAACCCCATTTTACATAGATTCCAATTAACATTCAATAAATATGGAATTGACCAAAATTTATTGATTGCTTTTTTAAAAAGCATGGAAATGGATTTGAGTAAGCAAGACTACAACTTGGATACATATCAAACATATATTTACGGAAGTGCTGAAGTAGTAGGTTTAATGTGCCTTTATATTTTTTGTGATGGAGATATTGTTGTTTATGAAAAGCTAAAACCTTCCGCACAAAGCTTAGGGGCGGCTTTTCAGAAAGTAAATTTCTTAAGAGATATTAAAGCTGATTATGAGGGTTTAGAAAGGGTGTATTTTCCCAACTGTGATTTTAAGAATTTCACTAAGGAAGATAAACAGTTGATAGAAGCAGACATTCAAAAGGACTTTGAAGCTGCACTTGCAGGTATCAAGCAATTGCCATTAAAAGCAAGGTTTGGAGTATATACTGCTTTCAAGTACTATTATTCTTTATTTAAAAAAATTAAAAAAACACAACATCATTCCATTTTACAAACGCGGATTAGAATTCCTGACTATGGCAAACTTTTCATATTTGCTAAAGCTAAAATTCGAAGCCAGTTAAATTTGTTGTAGTACCTTTACACTCTAAATTGATATATATGATTTTTATTGCAGTTACCTTATTGACTTTCGCAATTATGGAAGGCATTACTTGGTTAACACATCGTTATGTGATGCATGGTTTTTTGTGGTATTTACATGAGGATCATCATCAACCAACAGGTCATTTTTTTGAAAAAAATGATGCTTTCTTTTTGATTTTTGCCATTCCTAGTATGGGTTGTATATTTTATGGCAATTTTGTGGGTCCAATTTGGATTGCTGCTATTGGCTCAGGAGTTGCAATGTATGGGTTTGCTTATTTTATTGTTCATGAGGTAATTATACACCAAAGAATTAAATGGTTTACGAAGTCTAATAATAGATATATTAAAGCGATTCGATGGGCACATAAAATGCATCATAAAAATATAGGTAAAGAAGATAGTGAAAGCTTTGGTATGCTAATTGTAGCAAAAAAATACTGGGATAAGGTTAGACAAGATGAACGCATTCAAGCAAAAGGATAATTAAACTTCCCATTGAAATGCATGTTAATTCTGAAAATATCAATCAACAAGCTGTATACGATATAATTATAGCAGGTTCAGGATGTGCAGGGTTGTCCTTGTTATATGCTATTTTAAAATCTCCTCAATTAAATCAACAATCTATACTGGTTGTAGATAAATACTTTTCAAAATCCAACGATCGAACTTGGTGCTTTTGGGAAGAAGGACATGGTGTTTTTGAAAAGCTAGTTTGCAAAAAATGGGAACAAATTTCCGTGCACAAGGAATCTTTTTCTACGATACTTGCTACAAATCCTTTTGTATATAAAATGATACAAGGGGAGGATTTTTATAATCATATTATTCCATTTGCTAAACAGTTTCAAAATGTACATTGGGTTGAAGCGAATATTGAATTAATGGATAACCATGAACATCAGGTGCAGGTTGTTTGGCAAGGTGGAAGTGCTATTGGTAATAAAGTTTTTTCGAGTATTTTATCTCAAGAAAAGTTATTTAAAATAAGTAATTCAAATTTAAAAACCCCTTTTTTATGGCAACATTTTAAAGGTTGGTTAATTCAGTTTGATGAACCTGTTTTCAATGACATGGAAGCAAGGTTAATGGACTTTAATGTTAATCAGCATCAGGCTACAGCATTTATGTACCAGCTCCCATTAAATGATCGAAAAGCATTAGTTGAGTATACTTTATTTTCTAAAAATATTTTAAGTGTAACCGAATATGAGACTGAAATCAAGTCTTATTTAAATAGTAATTACCCAAATAAAAATTATCAAATTTTGCATCAAGAGATGGGTGCTATACCAATGACTTCGCAAATTTTTGCAAAAAATGAAGGGAACATATTTGTTATTGGTACATTAGGAAATGCAGTTAAAGCAAGTACTGGTTATACGTTTCAATTTATACAAAAACAGGTAAAACAAATAATTAGCCAATTAGAAATAGGTCATAATATTGACACGCATGTACATAATACAAGACATTCTTTTTATGATGCTGTATTACTTTATATTTTAGACAATAAATTAATGGAGGGG
>CANETM010000057.1 GCA_947441205.1 Bacteroidota bacterium
TGGAACTGCGAATTTGATTCTCGAAGCAAGTCAAAATAGATATTATGCTTATTTAACGGTATTTTCTAATAATGAAAATGAAAATATTAGTTTCAAAGTTTATGATGCTACAAAGAATGTAGTTAAAGATGTAATTAAAACAGTGCCATTTGTGATTAATAACCATACTGGAAGTTTATTGCAAGCATATTGTTTTACGAATACAACCTTAAGTAATAGTGCTGAGTTGACTGACGTTAATTTCACCAATGCAACCAGGAAAACAATTGCTATTGTAGGAAGTACCGTTAACTTGACATTGGATAAATTACAAGACATTTCAAAATTGGTAACTACTTTCACTACAAGCCCTAATGCAAGTGTATTTTTGAATGGGCAAATGATTAAATCTGGTGTAAACTCTATTGACTACTATACACTTGTGTCATTAAAAGTTAGATCACAGGATGAAACAGTTGTGAAAGATTGGACTATTAATTTAAGTGCACCTTTTTATGTTTACCGAAAAAATGTAGTGTGTTACGCAAAAGGGGAAATAAAAGTAGAGTTTCCAAAGGCGGGAGAATCAGCATCATTAAGTTTAGATGGTAAAATAATTTTATCACAACCATTAGTAAATTCAACAACTACTTTTAAAAACCTGAACCCTGGGGTTTACACAGTAAATGTAGCAGGTTTATCAAAGGTGGTAACCATTTTGAACTTATAAAAATATAATTATGAAACGCTCTAATAAATTATACATATCGTTTTTATTCATTTCAATGATTGGTTTTGTTGCCTGCAAGAAACTAGAAATTGAAAATGTTTTAGCCGGCATTACTCCTGTATCTATTAACTTTATTCGTGCCGATAGTACAATAGTAAAACCAGGTGATTGTGTTAATCCATATGAAAAATACATGGTCGCTATTGAAATTAAAGTAAATGAGCCCGTGTCAGGTATGCCAAAATCGGTAGGGTATACTATTAATGATAGTGCTTATAAAGTAGACTTTTTAACCAGTGGAAAAAAATACTTCCCTATCGTTTTAAAATCGGGGCTTAACAAAATACAGTTGAATGCGACAGAGCTGAAGGATTCCATTAGGGTAGTTTATCAAGAGTTTGAATTAGTCAATTAAATTATTGCATACTATAAGTCCCCTAAAATTGTATATACTTAAATAGTATAAAAAATACTACTTTTGTTTCATTATGTCTGCGAGAGATATAAATTATTATAATTAAACAAATAAAGAATGATCAACGGGAAAAAGGTAGTTGTTGTGATGCCTGCTTATAATGCCGAAAAAACGTTAGAGCAAACTTATAATGAAATTCCTTTTGACATTGTTGATGATGTGATTTTAGTGAATGATGCTAGT
This sequence comes from Bacteroidota bacterium, assembly GCA_947441205.1. Lineage (GTDB taxonomy): Bacteria > Bacteroidota > Bacteroidia > Chitinophagales > Chitinophagaceae > Sediminibacterium. The sequence continues at coordinate 1,368 of CANETM010000057.1, forward strand.
AAGGATCATACCGTTACCGAGGCTGAGCGAATTGGGATTAAACATATTATCACACACGAAAAAAATAAAGGTTACGGCGGAAATCAAAAGTCATGTTATAATAAAGCGCTTGAGCTAAATGCCGATATTGTAGTAATGCTTCATCCTGACTATCAATATACACCTAAGCTTATTTTAGCTATGTGTAGCATTATTGCTAATGATTTATACCCCGTTGTTTTTGGATCAAGAATATTAGGTAAAGGCGCATTAAAAGGGGGTATGCCAATGTATAAATTTATTGCTAATCGTATATTGACCTTGACCCAGAATATATTAATGAATCAAAAATTGAGTGAGTATCATACAGGTTATCGTTCCTTTAGCAAAGAAGTTTTATTGAAGGTTAATTATGAGGCCAATAATGATGACTTTGTTTTTGATAATGAAATGGTTGCTCAAATTTTTGATGCTGGATTTGAAATTGGCGAAGTGACTTGTCCAACCAAGTATTTTGATGATGCATCCTCCATTAATTTAAAGAGAAGTATCCAATATGGTATTGGTGTATTAGGTGTTTCCTTTGGTTATTTTTTCAAGCAATTAGGGCTATACAATTCTTCAATTTACAAACACAAGCACTAATTATTGGGCTGAGCTAATTTTTGCTTCTCGCTTGTAAAATACAAAACCGTTTTTCTCATATAATTTAATGAGGCTTGGTAAGGTATCTAGCATTTGTTTATTTTGAACTTTAATGGAAAAATAGGCTGGTTTATCTATGTCTCCGTTAATAACCCATTCATTAAAGTTGCGTTCCATTTGTTTTGTGGATAAGGTATCAGGTTGTAAACTGCCAGCAATCATTACACTATCTATCAATTTTTGCTGAAGCTTACTGTATGGTTTTTTTCTTGCATAGAAATAGGGTACATAACTTTTATAAGCAACTGTTTCAACATAGCAATCCTCAGTTTGTCGTTTTTCAAAAAACTCAATATTGGCACGTTGACTAATGGCTTCAATTTTTGGAACAATCATAATAGTCGTATACAAACAACAAACGGTAACACTTAAAAATAGGATACCTGTTTTTAATTTAATTTGTTTGCTAAGTAAGTAAAACAAAACCCCAAATAATAAAACAAATCCACCTAATCCATCTATCCAATACCATTGTACCTGTGCTGCTAAGTTGCCTTTCGCAAATGGGTCATCAACTAAGTTTACCCAACGATCCTTGTTCATTAATGCAAATGGCAGAATGATGAAAACTGTTGATAAAAGTACCCCTACAAAAGCCATTATTACTTTTAATGCTACATGTAGTTTTACATTATTTTTAGAAAATGCCTCGGTAATATAAATACTAGCAATAGCGGTTAAAGGAAACCAGCAAAGCGATGAATAGTGAACAATTTTTGTTTTTACAATGGAGAATAATAGTAAGGTTACCCAAAACAATACAAGCATCCATTGTTTAAAGCCTTTTTGATTTGAGGTATCTGTTTTTATCAACATTCCCTTCATGAAAAATATAGAAGCAGGGAAACAGCCTAGTAATAATACCCACCAGTGATAAAAAAAGGGCTCACCGTGGTCGGCATCATTGGTGCTAAATATGGCAATTTGACGCTCTAAAAACTCAATAAGAAAAGTGGGCCCATGTTGAATTAAATCAATGCCAAACCATGTAAAACAAACCAATAAAGTGGTTATAAAAATGATCAAAAACTCTTTAATATTGATAAAAAATCGGAAACGATTTAGCAAAACAATTACGATGTAAACCAATAAGGAAATTAAGATAGCAACAGGCCCTTTAGTTAATACGGCTAATCCTAAATACAGTCCCGTTAAAATTGCAAGCTTATTTCGTTTTTCTTTATGTGGGATTGTTAAATTATAAAAATTATAAATGGCTAAAAATATAAACAAGTTAAACCAAGGGTCAATGATGCCACTTTTAAAATATATAAAAGTAACAAAGGTTCCCAAGTAAATCATTACCCAATTACGGGCAAATTGCTCATTGAAAATTTGTTTACCAATTCTAAAAATTACGACTAAAGTGAAAATGCCGCAAATGGCATTTGGAAACCTTGCTGCAAATTCGTTCACCCCAAAAATTTTCATACTTAAAACCTGCATCCAAAAAAATAGGGGAGGCTTTTCGGTAAAAGGTATAAAATTAATTTGTACTGATAAATAATTTCCAGAAACAATCATCTCCCTCGCACTTTCAGCAAAATTTATTTCGTCCCAATCAAACAAATGAACATTACCTAAAAATGGAATAAATAATAGCGCAGCTAGTACACCAATTGTAAATTCATTTCTTAATAATATTTTCATCATATAGGTAAAAGTGGGGACTCAGCTAAATACAGTAACTTAATCTATAAATATATTAAAAATATAGCTTTTATAATCACCTCTTAACAATTATTGTTTTGCCCATTCTTATAATTTTTGTAAATTAGTTATTCAATAAACGATTGATTGCATATGAAACATTTTTCCAAATTATTTATGTTTGCCTCATTAGTACTGTTAACTACTTTGGTTAAGGCAAATGAAGCTGGTGAAAAAGACCCAATTGAGGGACGTTGGGATTTAACCGTTGATTATGAAGGTCGAAAAGCGGCCTCTTGGTTGGAAGTTAGACATACGGGCATAAATGGCTACATAGGCCGTTTTGTTTGGGAGGGTGGAAGTGCCAGACCTATTTCAAAAGTTGAATTTAAGGACGGTAAGGTTTCCTTTCATATTCCTGCTCAATGGGAAAAAACCGATAAAGAACTGATTTTTGATGGTTTATTAAATAACGGAAAATTAGCAGGAACAATTATTAATACAGATGGTAAATCTCATGCTTTTGTTGGTGAAAAGGCGCCTAAATTATGGAGGGATAAAGCACCTAAATGGGGTGCACCTATCAAAATATTTAATGGCAAGGATTTAACTGGTTGGCAAGCCATTGGGAATACTAATCAATGGGTAGTTGAAAATGGGGTATTAAAAAGTCCACAATCAGGTGCTAATATTAGAACTGAAAAAACTTTTAATGACTTTAAACTACATATTGAATTTAAATATCCAAAAGGAAGTAATAGTGGTGTTTATTTAAGAGGTAGATATGAAGTACAAATTGAAGATAACAAAGGAATGGAGCCTATGAGTTTATACCTAGGTGGTATTTATGGTTTCATTGACCCTTGGTTAAATGTTGCAAAAGATGCTGGTGAATGGCAAACATATGATATAGAATTAGTAGGTCGTATGGTAACCGTAGTTGCCAATGGCACCACCATTATTTATAAGCAAGAAATTCCGGGTGTAACAGGTGGCGCCTTAGATAGTAAGGAAGGAGAGCCAGGACCAATCATGATGCAAGGTGATCATGGACCTATTGAATTTAGAAATATAATACTTACCCCATCAGTGAATTAATTTTAACTGTCGCAAATAAAAAAACGAATAAAGCCTCGAGAATCGAGGCTTTATTCGTTTGGAGAAAAAATTTCTACAAATCTTTTCTCTACATCACTCGCTTCGCGAGTTATTATTTAACAAATACTACTTCCTCATAGGGCACACGATTTCTTGGCCCCCATGTTCCTTCAGCTGTTCCTTTTCCAACGGCGATAATCATATTAATTTCGGCACCTGATGGTAAGTTCAAGGCTTTTTTTACAAGCTTGGAATCAAAACCTTCCATTGGGCAGGATTCAAAACCCTCAGCAGCAACGGACAACATAAATGTTTGAGCTGCTAAACCACATGACTTATGAACAGTTACTCTTTGATCGGCTTTTCCACCCATTCTATAAAATGGTTTTGTAAGGCCGCCAAAAAAACTAATGCATCTTCTCACAAATGCCCAAAATCCTAAAAAGTCCGAACGATAAGCAAGTGGCATTAATTTTCCATAATAGTCTAATCCGCGAATTTGTAATCTGTTGGGTTCACCTTGAATACCTTCTTTAATACGATCTAAATTCCACTTAGCACGTTTTTTCCATAAATCAGCGCGGGTAACAAACACAACTAATTGTTTTGCAGTTTTGGCTGCAGATTGACCTAAGCAAAGTGCCGTATATTTTTCTCTTTCAGCAGGGTCTTGAATCCAGTAAAATTCCCATAATTGCATATTGCTACTGTTGGGAGATAAAATGGCGCGTTCCAAGCTTTTTTGTATCACTTCGTTGGGTACTTCTACATTTGGATCAAAACGTCGGTTAGATCTTCTTTTTTCAATGATATCATCAAAGTAATTATTACTCATGCTTATGTATTAAATAAAATTGTTAATTTAGATTTCGCTTTTCAAACCATAACAAAATTTTTGAAATTATGGTTCAAAGAGGGTGTAATTTAAACTAAACATTGTTCACATGCTTAAAAAAATTGTTATTGGCTTATTGGCGATAATTATAATTGGTATTGGTTTGTCATTTACCCCTAATTTCTCACATTTACGCAATTTTGCGAAGTGGGGAAAGCATAGCATACATGATTACAAAACACATCCTTATAATATTGTTGAAAAAGCACCTCAGCCACAATATTGGCCATTGGATTCGGCTTACAATAAAAAGGCCATTCCTGATTCCTTAATGACAATCATTGATTCGAATAATACGCATGCTTTTTTAGTTTTTCAGGATGGTAAATTATTATATGAAAAATACTTTGATGGGTATACTTCAAGTACTTTAAGTGGCTCATTTTCCGCTGCAAAAAGTATCATATCATTGTTAATTGGTGTTGCCATTGATGAAGGAAAAATAAAATCTGTCAATGATTTAGTGGGTGATTATATTCCTAGATTTAAAAAGGATGGTTGGGAAAAATTACGCATAAAGGATTTGTTAACCATGAGTTCAGGTTCAAATTATAAGGAGTCCGATGGTGGCTATTTTAGTTTAAATGCTTCGGCTTATTATGGTGACAATGAAGAATTTTTAATTGAGAAATTATTTCCAAAAGAGCCAGCAGGCGTAAATTGGGATTACCGTAGTGCCGATACGCAAGTACTTGGGTTAATTGCTGAAAAAGTTTTTGGACAGTCCATTGCTAAAACCGTTTCTGAAAAATTTATGATACCCATGGGTGCTGAAGCGGATGCAAAGTGGTTAACGGATGGCGATAAAAAACATGAAAAAGCTTTTTGTTGTTTTAATGGTGTAGCCAGAGACTATGCGAGATTTGGTCAATTGGTTTTGCAGGATGGCAAATGGGGTAATCAACAAATTGTATCTCAACAATATATCCAAGAAGCGACTAGTCCTGCATTGTATTTGAAAGATCCTTTTGAAAATGGTAATCCAGTTGACTTTTATGGCTATCAATATTGGATATTCAATGAGCAAGGACATAAAGTGGTAGCTCAAAATGGTCTATTTGGGCAATACGTTTATATCATTAAAGATAAAAATGCAGTGGTGGTTCGATTAGGGGAGTCCAAGGTAACAAAGCCAATACATCATGCACAACCTGAAAATTTTAGTTATGTAGCAGCAGCTTTAACCATTTTGAAATAAGCGAACTTATTAATGTTCGCACTAAACGCTGTTGAAAAAGTTTAGCGAAAAATGATAGATGTTGATAAGCATAAAAAAAGGGAGCTTCTTTTGGAGGCTCCCTTTTTACGTAGTTTTAAAGTACTAAAATATGTCCATCGCTTTAGCGAAATAAGTTACAGTTCCAGGAAGTGCTAACCAGAAAAATTCTCTGTAAACAACTAATAAAGTGACCATGATTGCTAACCATGCAAAACAGTAAATCCAGTATTTTTTTGTGTTTTTTTGTGCTTCCATTTTATTGTTATTTTTTTAAAGTATTGTTAGACTGCGCAAATATACAATTTTTATCATTTTGACCTATAATTTAGGCCCATAACTGTATTTTAAATCTACTTTCCATCCATCAGGAGTGAGAATTACTTTTAGCCATCTTTGAATTTGATCAGTTGAATTCGAATAAATAATGACCGTTGTTTTAGGATCAATTGTTTTTACTTCATTTATTTGGATAGATGACTGTCTTAATTGTTGACGGCTTTCCTTGTCTAATGAAAAAAAAGCTTTAGCCATTTCATCAAAATAGGCCTGGTTTTTTGCATCTTCCACTAAATAGGCATGTGACATTTTCATGTCTCCTTGATGATAGTATTCAATAAAATAACGTCCACCATCTAAAGCATTTTCAGCTTTTTCTGCAGTGTTACTTGTTTCGCATGAACTACCCAAAATGAGTAAACAAATTAAAAGGCTCAGATTTTTTAACATACCCAAAGTTAAGCCAATTTTTAATGTTAAATTTGCTGCATTAAAGATTCTAAATATGAAACAAATATTCGTTGCTTTAGCCATTTTAGCTTTTGGAAATAGTCAAGCTCAGCAAAATCATCCTCCTTTTATGGAGCAAGGAAATATATATGAAGTAAATATTCGTCAATATACAAAGGAGGGGACTTTAAATGCCTTTGCAAAACATTTACCTCGTCTGCAAAAAATGGGTGTGAAAACCATTTGGTTTATGCCTTTGCAACCTATATCAAAAGAAGGTCGAAAAGGAACATTAGGTTCTTATTATTCGGTTGCACATTATACACAAGTAAATCCTGAATTTGGAACCCTCGATGACTTTAATAAAATTGTTACAACAGCTCATAAATTGGGGATGAAAGTGTTAATTGATTGGGTGCCCAACCATAGTGGAGCCGATCATTATTGGTTAAAAACACAACCCAATTTTTATGAAAGGGACAGTACAGGTAAAGCTATTTATACTGCCGATTGGTCAGATACACGTGAGTTAAACTTTGATAATTTAGTGATGCAGGATAGTATGATTAATGCTATGAAATATTGGGTAAAAAATACGGCTATCGATGGTTTCAGAGTGGATGTAGCTTGGGGTGTACCTTATAGTTTTTGGAATAAGTGTATTCCAGCTTTGAAAAAAGAAAGAAATTTATTTTTCTTGGCCGAAGCTGATGATCCTAAACTACATGAAACAGGATTTGATGCAACCTATCCATGGAATGAGTTTCATGTGATGAATGATATTGCTGCTGGAAAGAAAAATGTATTGTCCTTAGACACTGTTTTAAATAAAATTGATAAGGAGTATATGAAGGGTGCATGGAGATTATACTTCACTAGCAACCACGATGAAAACTCCTGGAATAAAGCTGACTATGAAACCATGCCAGGCATTAAACATGCGCCATTTGCCGTATTTACACAAACCTATGACAGAGCTTTACCTTTGGTGTATAGTGGGCAAGAGGAACCCGTTTTAAGAGCCGTTTCTTTTTTTGAAAAAGACTCCATGGGCTTTAAAAAGTATGAGCGTGCAAATTTTTATAAAACATTATTGAATTTAAGAAGCAGGAATTCGGCATTTAAAGAAACTGCAAAATTTGAACGCATAAAAGTAAATGTACCAAATCAAGTAATGGCTTATTCCCGAAAAAATGGGGAGGACTTAGTGGTGGTTGTCTTGAATTTATCTGATAATACAA